>JANQNI010000019.1 GCA_028289805.1 Thermoplasmatota archaeon
GCTCAGGCGCGGCTGTCGATGCCCGCCTCGCCCAGCACGTCGCCGACGAAGTGCAGGCCCCGCACCCCGAGCACCCCGCTGGCGTACACGGCGCCGTCGTGGACGATGACGTCCCAGACGTTGCTGCCGGGTTCGCGCTCGAAGCCCAGCACACTCGGCGCCGCCTGCGCCTCGGGGGTGCTGATGTCCAGAACGAAGATGCCGAGGGCGTAGTGGGCAAGGTAGACCTTGCCGTCCTCCACCTGGAGGTTGTGGGTGCTGCTGATCTCCTCGTCGGGGACCTGGTCGCGGCCGGCGGGGGCGCGGTCGGGGTTCTCCCACGTGCCCAGCAGCTCGATGGCGGCGGGGTCGGTGGTGTCCCAGACGTAGACGATGCTGGGCTCGGTACCCTGGACGTAGTGGGTGCCGCCGACGACGGCGAAGCCGACCTCGGCGCTGCCGACGGTGATGCGGCGGTCGTCCACCCACGCGGTGGCGGCGGTGTGGAGGTTGCCGGTGTGGCCTTCGGGGTAGTCGTTCCAGCCGCCCAGCTCGACGGGCGCGGCGGGGTCGGTGACGTCGACGACGCGCAGGCCGGCGTCCCAGTTGCTGACGTACATGAGCGTCCGGTCGTCCACGGGGTCCTCCATGACGAACATGTCGTGGGCGTAGACTTGGTAGTAGGCGTCGATGACCTCGGGGTCGCGGTTGACGTCGGTGACGTAGTCGGGCGCGTACCGGGCCAGCTCCGTCAGGGTGCCGCTGTCGCGGTCGAAGCGGTTGATGCTGATGTCGCCGTTGGCGCCGAAGACCAGTTCGGTGCCGTCGGGCTGCTGGTGGTAGAAGACCATGTGGGGACCGCGGGTGGGTCCGACGGGGAGGTAGCTGGTCTGGACCGGTTCGGCCTTGTCGCGGATGTCGTAGACGTAGAAGCCGCCGGCGCGCGCGGGCGTGCCCCCGACGGGCGCCATGCTGCCCGGGTCGTCGTTGCCGACGAAGAGCCAGTCCCCGTCGTCGCTGACCTTGACGTCCTTGGCGGGCACGGCGATGTCGCTGACCGTGTCCAGGGTGACGCCCCCGTCGGCCTCGACGGTGCGGTGGACGATGTGGACGGTGCTGCCGCGGTCCACGAAGAGGTAGTCGCCCCAGGCGTCGATCTCCTCGCCGCCGCCCTCACCCCACTGGCCCAGCACGTCCACGTTGGCGCTGACGTTGCCGGCGTGCCAGGCCGTCAGGGCGTCCTCCAGCACGGGTGCGATGGCCGCGGCGCCAGCCAGGTCGTCGGTGTCCTCCGCCCCGTCGCCGAGGCAACCGGAGAGGGCGGTCAGGGCCAGCAGGCCGGTCAGCGTCCAGGTGCGCATCGGGCGCTCGACGCGGGATGCGGTTGATGAGGGTTGTCGTGGACGGGTTGCGCACCACCGGGTCACCGCACGACCCGGAACGCCTCGAACTCCCCCGTGGCGGCCTCCTGCTCGTCGTGGACGGCGAGCACCACGGCGGCGTCGGGGCCGTGCCGGCACCACGCCACGAGCTTGTCCACCGCCTCGCCGGGACCTTCGAAGACGCCCTCCACGCGGCCGTCGGGGAGGTTGCGGACCCAGCCCACGACGCCGAGGGCCTCGGCGGCCTTCTTGGTCGACTCGCGAAACCACACGCCCTGGACCCGACCCGAGACCCAGACGTGCATCCGCCGGGGGTCGTCGCCCACGCCGCCACCTGCCGGAGGTGGACGTCGGTCTGGGGGTACGGAATGGTGCAGCCGGCGTCCTCGACGGCGCGCTTGACGGTGGCGTGCAGGTCCGCCCGCGCCTGCCAGTAGTCCTCCGTCTTCACCCACGGCCGCACCTGCAGGTCGACGCTGCTGGCGCCGAGGCCGGTGACGCGGACGGCGGGCTCCGGCGACGGCAGGAC
>JANQNI010000049.1 GCA_028289805.1 Thermoplasmatota archaeon
GCCGCTTCGCGCCTTGGCTCGCTCCAGACTTGGCTTTCGTCTAAAGGACGAAATCCAATCCCGCGTCCAGCACTCGGCCTGCGGCCGTGCACGGGAGCGGTGCCTCGACTTCGCGCTTACAGCACGCAGTCAAGGCCGATGTCCTTGCGCTGCTGCTTCTGCCGCTGCGCGGAGGGGCCCAGGATCTGCTTCGACCGGACGCCGGTGATGACGAGCATCACGCGCACGGCGCGGTCGAGGGCGTGGTTGACGCTGGTGCCCCAGATGATGCGGGCGTCGGGGTTGATGCGGGAGTAGATCTCCTGCACGACCGCCTCCGCCTCCTTCAGGGTCATGTCCTGGCCGCCGACGACGTTGACCAGCGCCCCGGTGGCGTCGGTGATGTCGATCTCGAGCAGGGGGCTCTGGAGGGCCTCGGTGACGGCCTCGATGGCGCGGTCGTCGCCGTCGCTCTCGCCGAGGCCGATCATGGCCACGCCGCCCTTCTTCATGATGGTCTTCAGGTCGGCGAAGTCGAGGTTGACGAGGCCGGGCTTGGTGATCATCTCGGTGATGCCACGGATGGAGCGCATCAGCAGCTCGTCGGCCACCTTGAAGGCGGCACCCAGGGGCAGCCGGGGGGCGACCTCCAGCAGCTTGTCGTTGGGGATGACGATGACGGTGTCGCACACGTCGCGCAGCCGGGCCAGGCCGGCCTCGGCGTTCTCCATGCGCACGGCGCCCTCGACGCCGAAGGGGAGGGTGCAGACGGCGATGGTCAGGGCGCCGGCCTCGCGGGCCATGCGGGCGACGACGGGGGCACTGCCGGTGCCGGTGCCGCCGCCGAGGCCGCACGTGATGAACACCATGTCTGCGCCGGCCACGGCGGCGCGGATGTCCTCCTCCGTCTCCTGGGCGGCCTCCTCGCCCACCTGGGGCAGGGCGCCGGCGCCGAGGCCGCGCGTCAGGTGGCGGCCGATGAGGAGCTTGTGGGGGACCTTGGCGGAGAGCAGGTGCTGGGCGTCCGTGTTCATCGCAACGAGGTCGATGTCCCCCAGGTCCTCCTCCGCGCAGCGCATGATGGTGTTCGTGCCGGCGCCGCCGCAGCCGAAGACCTTGATCTTCGTCACGAGGCTGTGCAGGACCCGCTCCAACTCGGAGTTGTCGCTGGTGGCGTGCGTGGGCTGGTTCGGCATGACCTGAACGGTCTGCGGCCGGGTGGCGTCCTCGGAGCGGGCGACCGCCTCGCGAATGATGTCCTTCATGTGCATCCCCTGGGAGCGTGCGCTCCCATCCAAGGAGGAGATGGACGGGCTGTCGGATAAACGTTCTCCGGGAGTGTGGCTTCGGGTGGGGCGGGTGGAGCCGGGTGGCGGGCGGACCCTCGACTACGAGGGCGGCGGCAGGGCGCCGTCGTTGAGGAACCACCACTCCTCGGGCGGGGTGTAGCCGTGGAACGTGGTGATGAACCACTCGAACTCCTGCTCGAGGCTGAAGCCGACGGGCAGGCAGGGGACGCCGGAGACGCAGTGGGCCGCGTTGAGGGCGTCGCCGGCGAAGACGGAGTGGTAGATGCCGCACTCGGCCCCGCCGATGGTGCCCAGCTCGAGGACCGTCTCGTTGACGCTGGCCCGGATGGGGGACTCGCCCCGGGCGCCGGCGAGGTAGTTGATGCTCGAGTCATCGCAGCCGTCGAGGGCCTCCATCTCGAAGGAGAGGGCGGGGGACACGGGTTGGGTGGACTGCCACACCATCTCCGTCTGGACGTACGTGGGGTCGGCGTCGACGAAGATGTAGGGCGTGGAGACGTCGGAGGTGATCTGGCTCTCGAGGAGGATGTTCGGGGCGCCACACACAACGAGGACGCTGGTTCCGCACTGGTAGAAGCCCTGGAAGACCTGCGTCGCGGAGTAGGGGTTGAACGAGACGTCGCGCTCCATCAGGATGCGCACGATGGGGGGACGCTCGACGCCGGCCTGGACCTCGGTGCTCTGCTGGACGGTGAGGAAGCCGAGGCGGCTTGCCTCCAGGAAGTAGGTGCCGGGTTCGAGGCCCTCGAAGCCGAACTCCCCGGCCTCGTTGGTCTCGGCCGTGAGGCCCTGGTTCTGGATCGTGATCGTGACGCCGGCGACGGGGACGATGGCGGAGTCGACGACGACCCCCCGGATGATGCCGGTGTCGTCGGTCACCTGCAACTCCTCGTCGAGGCTGGTGACGTCGTCGGGTTCGGCCTCGGGCGTCGATTCGGCGCAGCCTGCCAGCGCCGCCGAGAGCAGGAGGGTCAGGATCACGTAGGAACGCACAGGTGCGACTTCGGCTCGGCCTTGAAAAGCCTACGCGTCGTCTGGATGCGCAAGGGGTCCGCCTCCGGCGAGCAGCGGACGTTCAGTCATGGCGAACGGGTTGCGCGGTCCCCCGCGCCCCGGGGACAGGACGTTGTACGCGCGGACCACGCGTCCGTCGGGCACGGACGCGCATCGACGCCTGCGCCGTGCGGGATGCAATTGCATCGGTCATCCACGCAGCCGGCTGCTGCGTCCGAACCGCCAGAGCACGACGGCGTACAGCCCGCCCACCAGCAGCACGAGTCCCGCGACGCTGGGCGCCAGGGGGAGGTCGTGCAGCCCGAGCACGCTGGCGCGCTGGGCGTCGACGAGGTACAGGATGGGATTCCACTTGCTGGCCGCCGCGAGGTCCGCCGGCAGTTGCGAGACGGGGTAGAAGACGCCGCCCAGGAACGTCAGGGGCGTCAGGAGGAAGGTCTGGGGGACGATGACGTGGTCCCAGCGGCTGGCGGCGAGGCCGGCGAGGATGCCGACGAGGCTGAAGGCGAGGCTGCCGCCCACGAGCACGAGCAGGAACAGGGGGACGTCGAGGCTCCACCCCTCGGCCACGGGCCACGCGACGAGCATGGTCAGGACGCCCACCAGGACGCCGCGGCTGGCGCCGCTGAGGGCGTAGGCGACGGCGACCTGCCAGTCCTTGAGGGGGCTCGTCAGCACGTCGTCGATGTACCCGGCGCGGCGGGCGTCGAAGAGGCTGCTGGCAGTGTTGGCGAAGCTGTTGGTGATGGCGCCCTGGACGACGAGGCCGGGGACGAGGAAGGTGAGGTAGGGCACGCCGTCGAAGGCGCCGATGCGGCCGCCGAGGGCGTGGCCGAAGACGAACAGGAACAGGGCGGCGCTGACGACGGGGGGCACGACGGTCTGGCCCCAGACGTTGAGGTAGCGG
>JANQNI010000086.1 GCA_028289805.1 Thermoplasmatota archaeon
ATGCGGGGGTCGTCGATCATCGCCAGCCACTCGGGGGCAAGGGGGTCGGTGATGTCCCACAGGAACGTCTCGCCTCCCAGGCCGTAGTAGGCGCTGCCGCCGCCAGCGCAGTAGGCGCGCCCCAGGTCGGCGCGCACGGAGATGTCGTGGCAGCCGTCGCTCTCCACCGGAACGCCGCCGACGGTGGCGGGGATGGGGAAGGTGTGGATGGCGGGGTTCAGGGGATCCGTGATGTCGAGGACGTCGATGCGCTTCAGGTCGCCGCTGGCGCCGCTGCTGTAGACGTAGGGCGTGCCGGGGACGCTGGCGAGGTTGTGGGCGCCGGCGCTGGGCAGCTCCACCGAGGACAGGAAGACCAGCTCGCGGGGGTCGGTGGCGTCGACGACGTGGACGCCGCGGCCGCTGCCGGCCAGCAGGGCGTAGGTGCGGCCCTGCCACTCCAGAACGTCCACGTCGCGGGCGCCGATCTCGGTGAGGTTGCCCAGGGCGACGATGTCCTCGGGGTCGCGCACGTCCGCGGTGTGCAGGTCGGCGCCGTTGGTCCAGAACAGCACGCCCTCGTGGACCCAGATGCCCTGGCCGCCGCCGGGCAGTTCCTGCTTGAAGGTGTCGCCGAAGGCCTCGAAGGCGGGCGGGGCCAGGAGTTCGCCGGCGACACCGGTGTAGACGGTGTCCAGCGACGCCAGGTCCTCAGCGTCCGCGTCGGGGTCGTCGAGGCAGCCGGCCAGGGCGGCGGTGGCGAGGAGGGTCAGCAGGAGGGCTGCGCGCATCGGGGGGGAGGCGGACGGGGAGGATTTGGGGGTTGTGGCGTGCCGCTTCCCCGGCCCCCGCGCCCCAACCCGTCTATCGGCGCACCACGTCCCGCACGCTGGCCTGGTCCGTGGGGTACAGGACCATCTCCTGGACGTTGACGTGGCCGGGCCCGGCGCAGCTCCAGACGATGGCCTCGGCCACGTCCTCGGCCGTCAGGGGCGTCGTGTCGGCGTACACCGCGTCGGCGCGGGCCGTGTCGCCGTGGAACCGCACCTCGCTGAACTCGGTCTCCACCAGGCCGGGCTCGATGTTGGTGACGCGGACGCCGGTGCCCTGCACGTCCAACCGGATTCCCTCCGAGAGGGCGCGCACGGCGTGCTTGGTGGCGCAGTAGACGGCGCCACCGGGGTAGACCCAGCGGCCGGCGACGCTGCCGAGGTTGACGACGTGCCCGCGGCGCCGGACGAGGCGGGGCAGCGCGGCGCGCGTGACGTACAGCAGCCCGTTGACGTTCGTGCGCACCATCTCGTCCCAGTCGTCCAGGTCGGCGCCCTGCACGGGCTCGGTGCCGCGGGCGAGGCCGGCGTTGTTGACGAGCACGTCCACGTCGAAGACCTCGGGGTGCTGCTCGGCGAGCCGCTCCACGGCCTGCCGGTCGCCCACGTCGAGGACGACGGGGGTGACGTGGGCGGCGTGCGCGTCGGCCCAGCGGGCGGCGAGGTCCCGCAGGCGCGGCTCGCGGCGGCCGACGACGAAGACGTGCCCGGCGCCGGCGGCGCAGAACGCCTCGGCGGTGGCGGCGCCGATGCCGGCGGTGGCGCCGGTGACGAGGACGCGACTTCCCTTCAGGGGGTGCTTGGGCACGGCGGGGGGAGGCGCGGGCGGACTCATGGTCGTTGCGCGTCCGGTGCGGGCACCGCGTCCACGACGGCCTCGGCCTCCTCGACGGGGCGGGACGCGGCGGCGGGCAGCAGGACGTGGAAGGACGTTCCCTGTCCGGGACCGTCGGACGCGCACCAGATGCGTCCGCCCATCGCCTCGGTGAGGTTGTGGCTGATGTAGAGGCCCAGGCCGGTGCCGTGGTGGGTGGGGTCCTCGTGGACCCGGCTGAAGGGGCGGAAGAGCTGGTCGCGCTGTTCGTGGGTGAGTCCAACGCCGGTGTCGCGGACGGTCAGGCACACGCCGCCGTCCCCCGGCCGGACGTCGACGAAGACGGAGCCGCCTGCGGGGGTGAACTTCAGGGCGTTGCTGACGAGGTTGTGCAGGATCTGCCCGACGCGGTCGGGGTCGGCCTGGACGAGGGTGCCGGCGAGGGGCTCCGCCTCCAGGGAGACGCCGCGCGCCTGGGCGTCCTCCTGGTAGGTGTCCACGACGTCCCAGACCCCCTGGGCCAGGTCCATCGGCTCGGAATGGATGCGCAGGCGCCCGCTCTCGAGCCGCGCGATGTCGAGCATGTCCTGCACGAGGCTGCCGAGGCGCGTGAGGTTGCGGTCGAGGATGTCTACGGCGTTGCCGATGGACTCGTTGCCGGACCGGCGCAGGAGGTGGAGCTGTAGCTTCAGGGGGGTCAGGGGGGTGTTGAGCTCGTGGGCGGCGTTGTTGATGAAGTCGGTCTTGAACCGGTCGATCTCCTGGAGGCGCCGAATCTCCAGCGACTGCTCGTGCGTCCGCCGTCGGTCCTGCTCCGCCCGCCGCTCCTCGGTGACGTCGCGCACGGCGGCGACGAGGATCTTGTTGTCGCGGTACTCGATGGAGCGCTGCTGGACGCGCAGGACGCGGAGGTCGGCGTCGGGACGGGGGAACTCCAGCTCGAAGGGGCCGGGGTCGAGGCGCCCGCGCAGCACGGACTCGGGCCGGCCGCGCAGTCCCTCCAGGGAAGCGCCGACGAGGTCGGCGTAGCTGGGGTTGGCGTCGACGATGATGCCGCGGTGGTGCAGCACGATGCCCTCCATGGCGGCGTCGGTGAGGCTGCGCAGCCGTTCCTCCTCGCGGCGCCAGTGGCGTCGCTCCTCCTCCACCTCCAGGCGGCGGCGCACCAGGTTGCTGGTCTCGTGCGCCACCAGCATCCCCAGGAGGCCGACGAAGCCGATGTAGGCGATGCGGACGGCGGCGACGGGCCAGAGGGCGAGCGCCGCGGCGAGGCTCCCCGCGCCGGCGACGACGACGGACGCGTCGAGCAGGGCGTAGACGACGGTGGCGACCGCGGTGGAGCGGGCGCCGAAGCGGAAGGAGACGGCGACGAGGCTGACGGCCCAGAGGGGGTAGAACAGGGAGGCGATGCCCCCGGTGGCGTAGAGCCAGAGCGCGACGAGCACGGAGTCCCCGACGACCGTGGCCCAACTGCGTCGCAGGACCGCGGCGCGCTGCACGGGGTTGAGGGAGAGGACGACGACGGCGTAGAGGCTGGCGACCAGGGTGACGGCGAGGGCGAGGCCCTCGCGGTGGCCGGTGCGGTCGAGGACGGCCCAGTAGATGGCGAGGTTGAACGCGACGACGGCCATGCGCACGCCGACGAGGCGGTTCTCCGCCGACGCGGCCTTGGCCACCGCCATGGAATCGTCCATCGATTGCGGATGGGTCCGGTCCGCTCTTAATGGAGTCCTTCAGGAATCGGGGGCGCGGTGTCGGGGACGCCGGGGTGCAGCAGGTCGTAGAGGGCCCCCTGCAGCGCGGGGAACCGGAGGTCGTACCCCGCCGCACCCAGGGCGTCGCCGGGGGCGTCCTGGCCGCCGAGCAGGACGCCGGCTGCCTCCCCGAAGCGCAGCCGCAGGGCCCAGGCGGGGACCGGGAGGCTGCGGGCGACGCCCAGTTCCAGGGCCAGCAGGGCGTGGAACCGCG
>JANQNI010000125.1 GCA_028289805.1 Thermoplasmatota archaeon
GCCCATCGGGAATCCCTGAAAGGGATTTCCGGGTCGTTCGTGCCCGGACGCCCGGAGGGCAGGACGAGGGGCACGGCTGCGTCCCCGAGGACGTCTGAACGGCGTTTTCGGGAGCGGGCTGGGGCGGGCTCTGCGCCTGGCGCTCGGAGCCGGGGCTGTGGGCCCGGCGAGCGGGACGGGGGAATGGGGGCTCGGGGACGGGGCCGACGCGGACCCGGCGCCCCGGCCCCGATGCACCGAGCAAGCGCCCTTCCTATGGAACCAGGGGCGAACACCGTAGACAATGACCATCACGCGCCTCGCCCACTCCCTGCCCGTGCCCACCGTCGTCGTCCAGCGCGCCCGCGACCTCGCCCACGCCCGCTCGGGCCGCGAACACCTGCGCCTCGCCGGGGTGGCGCTGCACGACCGCCGCGTCGTGGAGGCGGCGCTGGAGGCGGAGACGGACGACGGGGCGCGCGACGCCCTGCGGTGGGCCCTGGAGTGGACCGCAGACCCGCCGCGACGCAAGCCCGTGCGCATCGAGGCGCGGCCCCTTTAGCCGCCACCCTCCTGCCGCCCCCGTGCCCTCCTGGTCCGGCTTCCACCGCATGTCGCGCGACGAACGCCTGCGGCGTGTTGCCGAGCACGCGAACCTGTCCGAGGACGAACTGCGGGTGCTCCAGGCCGCCGGCGCCCTGCCCCCGGAGACCGCCGAGGGGTTCGTCGAGAACTGCGCGGGCACCTTCCCCCTCCCCCTCGGCCTCGCCGTCGGATTCGTCGTGGACGGCGAGGACGTGGTGGTGCCGATGGCCGTCGAGGAGTCGAGCGTCGTCGCCGCCGCCAGCCACGGCGCCAAGCTCGCCGCCGCCGGCGGGGGCTTCGTGACGGAGGTGACGGCCCCCGTGACCATCGGCCAGGTCGAGGTGCGCGACGTGGCCGACGCCGAGCGCGCCCTGGAGACGGTGGAGGCGAACGCCGTCGACTGGATCGAGGCGTGCAACGACCGCGTCCCGCGCATGGTGGAGCGTGGCGGCGGCGCGGTGGGCCTCGTGGCGCGCCCCCTGTCGGCGGGCCGGTTCGTGGTGCACGTCCACGTCGACTGCCGCGACGCCATGGGCGCCAACCTCGTCAACGACCTGTGCGAGTTCCTGGGGCCCCGCGTCGCGGATGCGGTGGGGGGTCGCCTCGGGCTGCGCATCCTCAGCAACCTCGCCACCGAGCGCATGGCCACGGCGCGCTGCCGCGTCCCCGTCGCGGCCCTCGGGGGGCCGGAGGTGGCGCGGGCTGTCGTGGAGGCCAACGACTTCGCCCTCGTCGACCCCTACCGGGCCGCCACCCACAACAAGGGCATCCTCAACGGCATCGACCCCGTCGTCGTCGCCACCGGCAACGACTGGCGCGCCGTCGAGGCGGGCGCCCACGCCTACGCCGCCCTGGACGGGTACACCGCCCTGACCCGGTGGGGCATCGACGGCGACGACCTGGTGGGCGAACTGACGCTGCCGCTGTCCCTGGGTACCGTCGGCGGCGTCACGGCGCTCCACCCCACCGCC
>JANQNI010000131.1 GCA_028289805.1 Thermoplasmatota archaeon
GAGAGGAGGCCCCAGCACAGGTACGCGGCGGCGCCGAGGAGGAGGCCGGTGCGGGGGGAGGCGTTCACGCGCGTGCGGCCTCCCGTTTTTTTGCGCTCGCGGGACGGCTTGTCTTCGTTCCCGCGAGCGCGGGCATCAAACCGCATCTTCCTGCGGTCCGTGCAAGCGCAGGTTCCGTGGCGCAGCCCTCACGCCGCTTCATCCGGCCCCCGCGGGCCGAAGTCCACCGCGTACTCGCTTCGCTCCTACGCGGCCTCCTCAACCCGCACCCCGAGCTTGTGCATCGCCGTGAAGTCCCCGGCCATCCCGGTGAGCGCCTCAGGCACCTCAACGCCGTCGATGGGCGCGGCCAGGCTCAGCCCGGCGTCCTTCTTGGCCTTCCAGACTTCGCTGTTGAAGGCCACGACGGCCTCGGTCAGCCCGGCGTCGCCCTCGAAACCGAGGGGTTCGGGGAAGTCGGCGGCGTGCACGTCCACGTCGTAGATGCGGCTGGCCAGGTAGTGCGTGCTGAACGGTGCCAGGGGCGCCAGCAGGTGCAGGACGCGGCGCACGACCTCGTGCAGGGTCCAGCAGGCGGCGGGGTCGCCGTCGTAGGCGCGTCCCTTGACCATCTCCAGGTAGTGGGGGGCGAAGGTGTTCCAGACGAAGCCGCGCACGGCGTTGGCGGGGCCGAAGAAGTCGATGTTCTGGTAGCCCTCGACCGCCTTGGTGGTCACGGCGTCCAGTTCACCGAGGATCCACGCGTCCGTGGCCGTCAGCGCGTCGGGGCGGGCCGCCGGGCGCTCGAACTGGCTGACGAACTTGGCGACGTTGGCGAGCTTCTGGAGGAATTTGCCGGTGCCCTGGATCTTCTGCTCGTCGATGCGGAAGTCGTCGCCGATGGTGCACTCGCCGGCGATCCAGAGGCGGAAGGCGTCGCTGCCGTGCTTGTCGAGGATCTTGTCGGGGTCGATGACGTTGCCGACGCTCTTGGACATCTTGCGGCCGTGCTTGTCCATGCCCATGCCGTGGATCCAGGCGTGCTCGAAGCCGGCCTCTCCGTTGAGGAGGTGCGACTTGAGGAGGGTGTAGTAGAGCCAGGTGCGCACGATGTCGCGGCCCTGGGGGCGGATGGAGCAGGTGTGGTCGGCCGCCCAGGGCTTGTCCTGGTGGTCCTTGAGGATGTAGAGGTTGGAGACGCTGCTGTCCATCCAGGTGTCGAACACCTTCGTCTCGCCGACGACGGCGGCGCCGGGGTGGGCGGCCAGGAAGTCGGTGAGGGGCCCGTGGTCCTCGCGGCTGTGGCGGTGCAGGACACGGCTGCCCTCGGGGGGGCTTTCGGCCCAGGGGCGGTGGTAGGCGCCGGCGGGGGGCACGACGACGAACTGGGCCTCCTCCTCGGGGTCGTGCTGCACGAACCAGAGCGGCACCTCCGTGTGGTAGTACCGGCGGCGGCTGATGGGCCAGTCGATGGTGACGGTGTCGATCCAGTCCAGCAGGAGTTGGCGGTGCTTGGGCGGGACGAACGTCATGTCGTGGGCGACGGCGCGCAGTTCGTCGGTGCAGTGGGTCTGCTTGACGTACCACTCCTTCAGCAGGATGGTCTCGACGGCGGCCTTGGAGCGCTCGCTGATGGGGAACTTCTGGTCGATGACGTCGTGCTCCGGCAGCAGGCCCTCCGCCTCCAGGTCCTCGATGATGGCCTTGCGGGCCACCTCGACCTTTAGTTGGGCGTAGGCGCCGGGGGTGAGCATCGGTTGGCCGTTGTCGTGCTTGGGGCGGCGGCCGTCGTCCCAGTCGGCGCCGACGCCGGCGGCCTCGGTCATGCGGCCGTCCATGCCGACGGCGGCGACGGGCTCCAGTTCCAGCTCCCGGAACAGTTGCACGTCCGCCTGGTCGCCGAAGGAGCAGACCATCATCACGCCGCTGCCGAAGTCGGTCTTGACGTGCGTGTGGGCCAGGATGGGGACCTCCTGGTTGTCGCTGTTGCCGAGGCTGCGGCCGGCGACGGTGGGCAGGACGGCGGTCTTGCCGATGAGGTGCTTCGTCGCCTCATGCTCGGGGTGCACCAGCACGGCGCGGCACGCCGGGATGAGCTCGGGGCGCGTCGTGGAGATGACGAGGGTCTCGCCGGTCTCCCTGCAGGTCCAGTGGACGTGGTTGAGGCGCGTTTTGCGCTCCTCGTAGTAGACCTCCGCGTCGGCGATGGTGGTGCCGAGCTTGGGGTCGTACGTGTTAGGACGCAGGTCCTCCACGATGAGGCCGTCCTCGAAGAGCTTCAGGAACTGCGCCTGGCTGAAGGCGCGATAGTCGGGGGAGTCGGTCTGGTAGCCGCCGTCGAAGTCGCAGGACAACCCGATGCGCTCACCGATGCGCCGCATGTCGTCGCTGAAGACGGAGATCTCCTTGCGGCACGTCTCGTTGAACTCCGCCCGGTCCCAGTCCTGCATCCGCTTCTTGAACTTCTTCTCGACCGTGAACTCGATGTTGATGCCGTTGCGGTCCACGCCCCACGGAAACAGCACGTCGAAGCCCAGCATGCGCCGACTGCGGGCGATCATGTCGATGAGGGAGTAGCCGGCCACGGCGCCCACGTGCCACTTGCCGCTGGGGTACGGCGGCGGCGTGTCGATGGACCAGACGGGCCGGGCGCCGTCGCCCACGAACGGCACGGGCCGCTCGGCGACCTCCTCGGCGACCTTCTGCTCCGTCTGCACGTTCCACTTGTCCAACTGGGCCATGACGACTCCGGCGCGGGCCAGGGAGGGCCCGTTGATAGCCGTTGGCCGGGGCCGGGAGGGCCTCGCGCAACGAAACAGGGGAAGCCCCACAACGTTGAAGTCGCAGCCTCGGCGTGGGTGGAGCGTGTTCATGCGGAGCAACGGGATTTTGATGACCAGCCTGCTCGTGGCCGTCGCGTTGTCCGGGTGCCTGGGCGACGACGAGCCCCAGACGGACGACCTCCAGTCCGTGGAGTGCCCCGACGTGCACCACCACGAGGAGGACCACGGGGACGAGGCCGGCGACGAGGACGCCGGCGCCCTGGACGACGTCAACGCCACCCTGCGCGCCGCCACGCTCCGCGAGGCCGATGGTGACGCCCTCGACGCCACCGACGCGCTCGCGGACTGCCCCGAGCACGAGGAGGAACCCGCCGAACCCAACCTGCCTCCCGTGGCGGGCCTGTCCATGGTCGCCGACGACGGCACCGTCCAGGACGGCACCAACTACGTCCTCGTCGGCCAGAGCGTCACCTTCAGCGCCGCCGGCAGCACCGACGACGACGCCATCCAGCTCGCGGCCCTCACCGTCACGGACGCCAACGGCACGCGCACCGTCCAGCTCTACGACGCCGAGACCGAGGCGTTCGTGGACACCCTCCTGGCCTTCGAGCACGCCGGCCCCGCCAACGTCACCCTGCGCGTCCTCGACGACGAGGGCGCCGTGGACCTCCTGGAGACCATGCTGTACGTCAACCGCCTGCACCAGCTCACCATCTCCGTCGACGTGCCGGTCCCGGCAGCCGTCCACAGCACGGAGGAATGCACCTACCCGACGGAGGGCACGAACCTCGTCTGGCAGCGCAGCATGAACCAGGCCAAGTTCGTCGTCGACGCCGGCGCCCAGTGGATCGAGGCCACCCTGACCGGCGGCACCGGCGAGTTCACCCTCTGCGGCCCCGACGGCAGCCCCCTGACGGACGCCAGCACGGACACCGCCAGCACCGAGCGCGGCGCCGGCGGCCTCGCCGCCAACCCCCAGTACGGCGTCTTCGGGATGCTCACGGACGGCACGGACGCGCTGACCTTCGATGTCATGGTTCATTACGAGCCGTAGTGCACCACCCCCTCCACGCGCCGGACCTTCAAGCAACCCGCCCACATCCTTTAAGGGCCTCCATCCTCCCGCGGGCCTGATAGTATGCGCGCTGCGACGTTCCTGGCCCTCGTGGCCCTGATGAGTGTGAGCCTCTCCGGTTGCCTCGGCTTCGGCGACGACGCCGAGGCCGACGAGCACGAGGACCACGACCCCTGCGACCCCGAGCACGCCGACCACCACGACGAGGAGTGCCCGGAGAAGGAGGACGAGCACATGGGCGAGGAGCACATGGAGGAGAACGAGACCATGGAGCCCCCGGCCCCCAACGTGCTGCCCGAGGCCGTCTTGACCCTCACCGACGACGCCGGCAACGTGCTCAACGAGTCCAGCTTCATCCTGCCGGGCCAGAACATCACGTTCAGCGCCGCCGGCAGCAGCGACCCCGACGGCGAGGTCGGCCTGGTGGGCCTGACCGTCGTCGACGCCAACGGCACGCGCACGGCGCAGCTCTTCGACGAGGACGCCGGCGC
>JANQNI010000148.1 GCA_028289805.1 Thermoplasmatota archaeon
CCGCGTCAGCCTCCAGACCGGCGTCTACGTCCCCACGCTGTCGGTCATCGAGGACGACGTCTTCGTCGGCCCCCGCGCCGTGCTGACCAACGACAAGCAGATGGGGCGTGGCGACTGGAAGCTGGAGGGCGTCCACATCGAGCGGGGCGCCCGCGTCGGCGCCAACGCGACCCTCTTGCCCGGAATCCGAGTCGGTCGCGACGCGGTGGTCGGCGCCGGGGCCGTCGTGACGCGCGACGTCCCCCCTGGGGCGGTCGTCGTCGGTTCCCCCGCCCGCGTGCTCCGGACCCTCACCGCCCAGGAGCGGTCGCCGTGATCGGAATCTCCCGCCCAAGCCTGGGCGCCGAGGAGCAGGACGCGGTGCGCGAGGTGCTGGAGTCGGGACACATCGCCTCGGGGCCGCGCACGGTGGCGTTCGAGGACGCCTTCGCCGAGGCCTGCGGCACCGAGCACGCCCTGCTGGTCAACAGCGGCACCGCCGCCGTCGAGGTCGCCCTGCGCGCCACCGGCGTCTCGCCCGGCGACGAGGTCCTCACCACGCCCTTCTCCTTCATCGCCTCCGTCAACCCCCTCCTGCTGATGGGCGCCCGGCCCCGGTTCGTGGACGTCGACCCACGGACGTACACCCTCGACCCGGACCTGCTGGAGGCGGCGGTCACCGAGAAGACCAAGGCCATCCTGGCCGTCCACCTCTACGGCCTGCCCGCCGGCATGGACGCCGTCCGGGAGGTCGCCGAACGTCACGACCTCGCCGTCGTCGAGGACGCCTGCCAGGCCCACGGCGCCACGTACCGGGGCAAGCCGGCCGGCGGACTCGGGGACGTGGCCGCGTTCAGCTTCTACGCCACCAAGAACCTCACCATGGGCGAGGGCGGCGCCGTCACCACGGACGACGACGAGGTCGCCGCGTTCGTCCGCTCGTACCGCAACCACGGGCGCCCGCCGTCCACCGGCCTGGGGACCTACGAGCACGTCCAGTGCGGCAACAACTTCCGCACCAGCGACATCCACGCCGCCATCGGCCTCGTGCAACTGCGGCGTCTGGGCGCGCTCAACGAGCAACGGCGCCGCAACGCCGAACGCCTGAGCCGTGCCCTCGCCGGCGTCGTGCCCGCCCCCTTCGTCCCGCCGGACGTGGAACCGTCCTGGCACCAGTACACCCTCCGCGTCCACGACCGTGACCGGTTCGTCCAGGAGATGCGGGACCGGGGCGTCCAGTGCGGCGTCTACTACCCCCGCGTCCTCTACGAATACCCCCACCTGGCCGAGTACGCGAGCCCCTGCCCGGAGGCGGAGCGGGCGGCGCGCGAGGTGGTCTCCCTGCCCGTCCACCCGTCGCTGACGGAGGCGGAACTGGATGCGGTGGCCGAGGCGGTGCGCGACGTGCTGGCGCACGCCCCGGACGCCCTGCCCGACCCGGTCCCGGACCCCGTCCCATGACCCAGAGGGACGCCGCTTGAAGGTCTTCTTCCTCACCAACAGCCTGGAGGTGGGGGGCATCGAGTGGAACCTCGTGCGCCTGAGCCGGGAACTGGTGCGGCGCGGCCACGAGGTCGTCGTCGGCGCCCGGCGTGGCAGTCTCACCCCCACCGTTGCCGCCACCGGGGCACGCACCGTCGACCTGGAGGTCCGGCTCCGGGACCCCCTGGCCGTGGCCCGCGACGTGCGACGGTTGCGCAGGACGCTGCACTTGGAACGCCCAGACGTGGTCCACGTCTTCTCCGCCTCCACGGGACTCCTGACGTGGCTGGCCCGCACGGGTCCGCCCAAGCTCGCCTCCGTCATGGGCCTCCAGAACAGCCCCGACGAGTCCCCGCGCCGCATCCGCGCCCGCCTGCGCCTGACGGCCCTCGGCGCCGACCGCGTGCTGCTCCCGTCTCCCGCCATCGAGGCGCAGGCCCGGCGGGCCGGCGCGCGCGGTCCGCGCTTCGTGCGGCAGGTGGTGCAGGGCATCGAGGCGGAGCCCGGCGCGGACCGGGGTTCGGCGCGCCGCGCGGTCCGCGAGGAGTGCTCCCTGCCCGCCGACGCACCCCTCGTGGTCACCGTGGGCCGGTTGAACGCCAGCAAGTCCCACGAACTGTTTCTTGGCGCCGCCCACCGGCTCCGGAAGCGGCGCCCCGACGTGCACTTCCTCCTCGTCGGCGGCGGCGAGCTGCGCGGCGCCCTGGAGGACGAGGCACGCCGGCTGGGCGTGGAGGACGTGGTCCACTTCATGGGAGAACGCCACGACATCCCGTCGCTCCTGGCCGCAAGCGACGTCACGGTCCGTCCCGGCGTCGTGGAGGGCTTCGTCGGACTCACGGTGCTGGAGGCGCAGGCCCTCGGCGTCCCCGTCGTCTCCTTCGACACCGTCGACGTGCGCGAGGCCATCGAGGACGGCAAGACCGGACTGCTCGTCCCGCCGGGAGACGTTGCTGCCCTCGCCGACGCCGTTGGCCGTCTCCTGGACGACGCCGAGCTTGCGGCGGCCGTCGG
>JANQNI010000100.1 GCA_028289805.1 Thermoplasmatota archaeon
GACCCCCAGGGAACCACCGAGTCCCGCCAGTCCCAGCCCGCCGAGGACGACGGTCCCGTGGCCCTGCCGGCGTCGTGGGAGGCCCGGGCGCTCGCGGACGCGCCGACGACGCTCCGGGTCCTGCCGCTCGACGGCGTGCTGGACGTGGTCGTCCACGGGCAGGGCAACGCGACGGTCCTGCCGGCCGGCGCCTACTGGAACAACGCCGACGACGCGGTCCTGCCGCACACCAACGCGGACGCGGGCTTCCCGCTTCGGCCCCTGGGCGTGGCGGCTCCGATGGCCCTGGGGGGTGGCGCTCTGGGCGTGCGCATCGAGATCCAGGGCCCCGTGCGCCTCGTCGCCACCGGCGTGCTCGTGGACAACGAGACGTACCCCCGCGAGGTCCGCTCCGGCGAGTCCGTCGCGGACCCCGTCACCGGAACCGGCCGGACCGTGGAGGACATCCATGCACTGGTCGTGGAGGCCGACGGGGTCGTCCTAGAGCTGGACGCGGACGCGCAGGGTTCCCTGGCCTGGCATCGGCTGGAGGCGGACCTGGTGGGCGGCATCTCTTGGACCGGCGTGCGCACTGCCGCCGACGTGGGCGGCGAGCCCCTGCCCGCCGAGGCGGGCCTGCTGGACCTGGGCGGCGACCTGCACGTCACGGGCGACGTCACCCGCAGTCCTGGCTTCTGGCACTTCGAGGGCGACCTGCAGTCCGTGCGCATCGACGCCGCGCCGTACCGGGAGCTGGCCCCCGCCGCCGGCGCCACGCTGGGTCTGCTGGCCATGGTGCTGCTGTTCCTGACGAAGGCCGGCAAGGGGCTCGCCACCCTGGTCGCCGGTCGCAGCACGCCCAAACTGCTCAAGGCGTCCCTGATGGGCAGCCCCCGCCGGCAGGAGCTGATGGAGGCCATCCACGCCAACCAGCCCGCCACCGTGCGCGACCTCGCGGATACCACCGGAATGACCCCGGCCAACGTGATGTACCACCTGCGCGTGTTGCAGAGCCACGCCGTCATCCAGACCACGCGGCCCGTCGGGCACGGCCGCCGCAACACCGCCTACATGCTCAACAGCGGCAGCCTGAAGGCCCGCACGCCGGGCGCCGACGGCCAGGAGATCCGCATGGACGAGGCGTTGGCCGCCGTCCACTCGCATCCCCTGCGGCGCGCCATGTTCGAGGCCATCCTGCGCCACGGCCCCGTCGACTTCCAGGGCATCCGCGACCACCTCCTGGAGACCGGCGCGGTGGAGAGCCTGCCCCAGAGTTCGGCCACGCACCACCTCAAGGGGCTCGTTCAGGCCGGCGCCATCGGGGAGGCCCGCCAGAACCGTCGCAAGGTCTACTCCGTGGGCGTCAGCCGGGACACGGCCCGCTCCATCCAGTACCGGAGTTTCCTCATCATGCACAACCTCATGCCGGTCTTCGAGGCCGTCGCGCGGAACCCCGGCATCGACGCCGACGGGGTCGTGCGCGCCGTCCCCGACGCCGACGCACGCCACTCCAAGGCCCGCCTGCGCCAACTGACGGACCTGGGCATCCTCCAGCGGCGAGGCGACGGCACCACCGTCGCCGACTGGCTCTCGCCCCACGTGGACTCCATCCTGGAGGCGCCGGAACTGCAGGAGCGTGCGTACACGTGACGCGCCTGCACGGGACCGCCCTCGCGGCGGTGCTGGCCTTGGTGGCCCTCTCCGGTTGCGTCGAGGAGCCGGCCCAAGTCGAGGACCCCCCGGACCTTCCCGTCCCGGACCTGGACATGCCCGGCTGCACGGGCCGCACCGTCCTGATGCGCTTCGACGCCGAGGACGTCCGGCAGGTGGTCCCGGAAGGGTACGAACTGACCCCCGGCACCGCCGTCATCCTGCGCATCCGCTCCTGCGAGCACGCCGCCGTCGGCAACGTCTCGTACGCCGGCCCGGCGCAGATGGCCGCCTTGTACGTCGATGTCACCGCAGGCGGCAGCGTCAACGAGTTCTACGTCCTGGAGATGGTGTCCGACCAGCCGGTGGTCGTGGACTACCTCGCGGCCCGCGGCTTCCCGTCGTCCCTGGGCACGGTGGAGACCACGAGCGACGGGTTCGTGGTCGCCACGCAGGAGGCCTCCTACGAGGTGCTCCACCTCGGTGCCGAGGAGCAGATGGGCTCCAACGCCGACGCCACGGCCCGGATGCTGCATGGGCCCGTCGACGCGCCCGCCGTCCTGGAGCGCTTCACGTCCGGCACCTCGCAGAGTCTCCTGTTGGAGGAGGCGGCCGTGACGGCCTCGGGCGGCGCCCTGGAGGCCCTCTCCGGCGGCACCGCAGCGGGCGTCCTGTCGCGCAGCATCGACCAAGTCGTGTTCCGACCTGGTTCAGCACAACCGGGCCATTGACGGCAGGCCCTAACTCTCGGGGTGCTTGCCTTCCCTTTGATGCGCCCGATGCTTTTCGTGCCTGCCCTCGCCCTTTGCTTCCTGGCCGTTGGCCATGCTTCCGCCAATGAGAATGCAGTGTATGCATTGACCCCTGTCCTGGACGACGCCTCGAGTGGGAACTGCTTCTTGCACAGCTATGAAGGCACGCCCCCCGCCAGCGCCCAGCACTCCCTCGAGAACAACCGGGCCACCGTCTACGTGGGCACCGGCGAACCCCCCGTCGCCGGTGTTGGCTTCAAGATGACGCTCGGCTGCCGCGCCAGCGTCTGAACGGTTCCAGGCCCCCCGACCTCTCCCGACCTTCCCGATCCCCCCTCCCTTCCTCTCCTTGAAGGCGCCGCCGCGCCTCGTGCCGCGACCCCAGCGTCCGGACACGCACGGACCTCGCGCAAAGGCCGTTGGACACGCCGTGCACGAGCATGGAACCCCCCGCGAGAGGTCCTTGCTCGGGCCCCGCAGGCCCGAGTTTTCGAACGTAGCGCAAAACATGCCTTTATGCTCCACGTCTAGCGGCGGACGTGGTCTTGGAGACGACGCGGCTCGAAGAAGCCCGGAAGAGCACGGCACCCCGGGGTGCTCCCGGCGAGGTCCGCGCAAAGATCCTCAAGCTGGTCCACGAACACCCCGCCATGACCAAGTCGGAACTGGCCCGCGCCACCGGCCTCGCATGGGGCACCGTCTGCTACCACGTGGACGTGCTGCGCGCCAACGGCCTGATGTCCGCCGTCGAGTCGGAGAAGTTCGTCTACCTGCTCCTGCCCACCCACGACGCCGAGAAGGTCGCGGCCTACCGCGCCCTGCGGGACCCCGACGCCGTCGCCATCGCGCGCCACGTCGCCGGCATGCCCCAGTGCACCATGAAGGAGTTAACCACCGATTTGCCGCTGAGCCGCAAGGTGGTGCGCAACCGCGGCGCCACGCTGCTGGCCGCCGGCATCCTGGAGGATTTCGGCAGCGGTCGGCCCCGCCTGCGTTGCGCCATGCCCGCCGCCGTCTTCGCATAGGCCCTCCGTAGAACCCGGCGCAGCCTGCCCGACCACACCCTCTTCCCCTTGGACGGCCTCGCCGTCACCCTCCCGACGCGCCCACGCTGAAGCGAAGGCCGCGCCGGCGTGCCGCACCCCCTTCGCGATGCACGCCGCGCAACCCCACGCACGCCGCCAGATCCCTTCGACCCACCCCTGCTTCCGCCCCCTGCCTGCCCGCCGCGCATCCTGCCTGACCCCGTGCGCACGACCGCACGCTCCAGTTTTGGAACGTAGCGAAAAACATCCCATATACCCGGGCGGGTCAAGACCACCATGGACTGTCGACGCACCGGCACCCTGGGACAAGCAAGCACCCAGGAGCACTCCGACGGACCGTGCCTACCCCCGGCCACCCGCCGCATCCTCGACCTGATTGCCGCCACGCCCGGCGTCACCAAGAGCGAGTTGTGCCGGTTCCTCGACCGCGCCTGGGGCACCGTCGACCACCACGTGCACACGCTGCTGGCGACCGACCAAATCCACGCCCACCGCGTCGGCCGCTCCACGCACCTGTTCCCCGCCGGAACGCCCCAGACCCGGGTGGTCTGGACGCTCGCGCTGCGCAGCCCCGGCGCCGCCGCCGCACTGGACGCCCTGCGCGACGGCCCCTGCTCCGCGACCGCTCTGGCCGAGCGTGTCGGGCACCCCGCCCGCAAGCTCCGCCCGACCCTCGCACGGCTCGTGGAGGCAGGCGCCTTGCAGGAGCACGGCGGACGCCGCACCCTCTTCTCGCGCTCCCCGGTGCTGGACGCGTGGTCGTCGAACTTCGGGTTCCTGCCGGCCTGATCGCCCCGGGGTGAGTGTGCCGCAAGCCGTCTGGCTGCGTGGCGTGCAACCGTCGACCGTGCCGGAATCAACCGAAACCCCGTCTGCCTACGAAAGGGAGGACAGCCAGGCGAGGACCTCGGGCGAGGAAAACAACGTGGCGAGGTTGGGGTCCTCCAGTGCCTCCCCCACGAGTGACGGGGCCTTGCGCAGCGCCGCCACCAGGTGCGTCGCCGCCCCCTCGCGACCGGCCGCGACGGCGGCCTTCGCCGCAAGGAGACTCCCCTCCCCACCCAGTTCGGCGCGGGTGAGGATGTCGAGGGCGTCCTGGGGGCGCCCCAGACCCAGCAAGGCCATGGCGTGGCTCTGCACGGCCTCCGGGTCCGGCGTCGGCCCGTCCACGAGCGGCTGGGTGGACCTCAGCACCGCGTGGAAGTCGCGGTCGGCGATGGCACCCAGGGAGGTTCGCGGGTCCATGAAGTTCGACGCTGTACGTTCCAAATCGTGGTTCGTATAAATAGCAGACTCGATAGAAGGGGGCTTCGGGCCAGGCCACGGATCCTGCTCACCGATTCGGAACACGATGGTTCGGCATCGAACGTCACGTGGCCTGCACGCCCAGCACGTCCACCCACGCCTTCACGCGCTGGCGCTGCGGCCCCTTCAGGCCCTTCTTGTGCACGTACACGGAGGCGCCCGGCGTCTGCTCCAGGGCGCGCGCCAGCACGTCCGGCGCCTCCGCCTCGGCGTCGACGGCGTAGGCGGGCACCAGGTGGCCGAAGTCGGCCTCGCCCGCCAGCGCCTTGTCGGTCATGCGGGGGACGTAGTGGCCGCCGCCGACGCCCACCAGGACGGGCGCGTCCGGTGCCAGGAATCCCTCCCCGTCGAGCACGTCCGTCACGGCCGCCGCCAGCGCCTCGCCGCTGGGCCGGTCCTCGTACCAGGCTTCGTCGCTGCCGATCTCCACGAACAGGCTCGGCAGGGGCATGAGGGGGCCGTGGTGGGTGGCCTCGTAGGTGACGCTGTGGGGGAGGCCGAGGCGGTCGCGGTGGTGGCGCAACCGCCGCAGCAACGCCCCCATGTCGCGGGGGGCCGCCGGCGACAGGGTCTCGGGCCGCCCCCCGGCCTCGGCGG
>JANQNI010000298.1 GCA_028289805.1 Thermoplasmatota archaeon
GTCGCCCTCGGGGCCGATGCCGTTGCCCTTGCGGATCTCGGTGTAGATGGCGCGACTGACGACGTCGCGGCTGGCCAGGTCCTTGACGGTGGGGGCGTACTCGGCCATGAAGGCCTCGCCGTCCTTGTTGCGCAGGATGCCGCCCTCGCCGCGCACGCCCTCCGAGACGAGGACGCCGATGCGCCACAGGCCGGTGGGGTGGAACTGGTAGAACTCCGGGTCCTCGATGGGGACCCCGTGGCGCATGGCGATGCCGACGCCGTCGCCGGTCAGGGCGTGGGCGTTGCTGGTGACCTTCCAGGCGCGGCCGTAGCCGCCGGTGGCGAACATGACCGCCTTGGCGTGGAAGGTGTGGAGGGTGCCGTCCTCGATCTTGTAGGCGACGCAGCCGGCGATGGCCTTGGTGCCGTCCTCCAACTCCGCCTCGACGAGGTCCATCACCTGGTACTCGTTGAAGAAGCGCACACCGTGCTTGATGCACTGCTGGTAGAGGGTGTGCAGCATGGCGTGGCCGGTGCGGTCGGCCGAGTTGCAGGCGCGCTCCACGGCGGGGCGCTCCTTGTAGGGGTCGTTGGGGCCGCGCGCGGTGTGGCCGCCGAACTTGCGCTGGCTGATCTTGCCCTCGGGGGTGCGGTCGAAGGGAAGACCGAGGTGCTCCAGGTGGACGATGGTCTCGACCGCGTCCTTGCACATGATCTCGATGGCGTCCTGGTCACCCAGGTAGTCGCTGCCCTTGACCGTGTCGAAGGTGTGGTTCTCCCAGTCGTCCGGGTTGATGTTGCCCAGGCTGGCGCTGATGCCACCCTGGGCCGCGCCGGTGTGGCTGCGCACGGGGTACAGCTTGGACAGCACGGCGACGTTGAGTTGCTTGTGCTTGGCCAGTTCCAGGGCGGCCATCAGGCCCGCGCCGCCGGCGCCGACGATGACCGCGTCGAACTTGTGGTACGTCATTCAGTTGGCCCCCAGGGGGAGGGTCCAGAGCACGGCGGTGCCGGCGACGAGGAAGACGCCGAAGACCACGTAGAGCAGGCTCAACCAGAACAGGCGCTCGGTGGGCTTGTGGACGTAGTCGTCGATGAGCGCCTTCAGGCCCAGCACGCCGTGGCTCAGGCCCAGGAACAGGAGCAGGAAGTCGGCCACGCGCAGCAGCGGGTAGGCGGTCAGCCGCTCGATGACGAGGTCGTACTCCAGGTCGGACACGTCCGTCTGGATGTGGTTGAGGTACAGGTGGAGCAGGGCCAGGAACACCAGCAGCAGGCCGCTGATGCGGACGTAGTACCAGTAGAAGACCTCCTGGCCGCTGCCGCCGACGGGCTTGGCGGAGGAGGAGACGTAGTCGCTGCCGCCGCGAGTCATTTGCACGCCTCCACACCTTGGGTGTCCATCCAGAACCAACAGGGGTAGTCGATGAGCAGGATCTTGGCGACCCAGAGCATGATCACGATGGTGATGCCCATGACGACGTACCACATCTGCTTCTGGTACTTGGTGGATTGGCTCCAGAAGTCGACGATGACGATGCGGGTGCCGTTGAGGGCGTGGTACAGGACGGCGGCGATCAGCGCCACCTCGCCGATGCGGAAGTACCAGGTGTGGTAGATCCCGATGGCTTTGTTGTAGGCCTCCTCCCCCATCAGGAGGAAGAAGTTCTCGACGATGTGGACGAACAGGAACAGGATCACCGCGACACCGCTGACGCGGTGGAAGATGTAGGCGAGCTGTCCCTCCTTGAGTTGGTACACCTGGGCCCTCCGACGAGGGCCGCGGACGCCATGGCCGGGATAAAAAGAACGGTCGCCGCGAGGCGGCCTCCGAACCCCGCACCGCCCCCTCGCCGACGCTGCACCAACGACCGTACTCCGCTCCTTTTCCCCACGGTGGCCTTGGGTGGGGCCACGGAGTGGGCCTCCGCCGTGGTGCAGTCCGTCACCCGGTGCTGCTTCGGGGCCATCACGGCGGCGGGCTACCGGTGCGCGAGCGCCCCGCCGCGTCCGCCGGCCCCTCGGACCCCGCCCGGACCTCCGGTCGCAAGGCTTTCCCCGGCAGCCGGCTTGCCGCGCCCGTGCGCTGGACGGTGCTCCTGCTGAGCTTGACGATGGCCCTCGCCGGTTGCTCCGGCGACGTGGAGCCGGATGGAGCCGACGACGTGGGGGACGCGGCGGACGGAATGGAGGACGGCGAGGCGATGACCCCCGAGCCGACCGTCTTCGACGTGTCCCTCTCCGGCGCCTACCCGGCCACCATCGCCTACACCCCGAGCGCCATCACGGTCGCGCCGGGCGTCGAGGTGACCATTCGCTTCACCAACGACGACGAGAACCCCTTGCCCAACCACGACTGGGTGCTGGAGGGCTTCGAGGAGACGGCCAGCACCGCCCTGGCCGCCAACGGGGAGACGGTGGAGGTGACGTTCACGGCGCCCGAGGAGCCGGGCACGTACGCCTTCTACTGCTCCGTGCCGGGTCACCGCGACAACGGCATGGAGGGGACGTTCACGGTCGTCGCCGCGTAGCGTCCCTGGACGCCTCCAGGGCTGCGAGGAAGTCCCGGTACGCCGCCTCGTCCTCGAACCACACGGGCGTGGTGCGCACGCCGCAGCGGCCGCAGGTCCACTCGGCGAGGTTGTCCGTCTCCGGGACGACGCCGTCGGCGAAGGTGGGGATGCGCAGGTCGCGGCTGCCGCAGCGGGGGCAGGCGGAGAACTCCTTCACGACCGAAATGGGACGGCGGGACGATTCAGGGTTCCGGCGCGGGCAGGGGCGGGGCGGGCACGCGGCCGAGGCGTTCGGCGAGGATGCCCATGGCGGTGGCCGTCTCCAGGCTGATGCCGCGTCCCGTCAGTTCGTAGTGGTGGCCGGCGGCGTTGAGCAGCAGACGGGGCAGGCCGCCGCGTCCCTGGCCGACGAGGAGGCAGACGGGGCCGCCGGCGTCCTCCAGCCGCGCGAGGGCCTTGCCGGCGTCGGGGTGGGGCGTGGTGGCGACGAGGCTGGCGAAGCCGGAGGCGGCCGTGGGGAAGTCGTCGGGGGTGACGAGGCGCAGCCGGCCGGCGTCCAGCAGGTCGGCGGCGTACCGGGCGCCCTCGCCGACGTGG
>JANQNI010000315.1 GCA_028289805.1 Thermoplasmatota archaeon
TTGAACCCCCGGCCTCTGCCTTGCGAAGGCAGCGCTCTTCCAACTGAGCTACTTCCCCTGGGGGATGGAAGAAGGAGTGGGCCCCATGCGATTCGAACGCACGACCTTCCGGTTATCAGCCGGATGCTCCACCAGGCTAAGCTAGGGGCCCGTCGGGGAAGCCGCCGACCCGGGGCGGCTACATAAACGGTTCGGGCTGCTTCCGGGCGACGACCCAGGGAGTCGAGAGGGCGGGCGGGGCGTCGGCGGACGGGGCGCCGGCAGGGGGTGCCTCGGCGCCGTCGGAGGACTGGCTCGCCACGCGCGTGCGCCGGCTCCGGCCCCGGCGGTCGTCGGGCCCGTCGGCCGACGCGACGGGCGGGATGCGGACGAGGAACGTGGTCCCGTGCCCGGCGCCCTCGCTCTGGACCTCGATGGTGCCCCCGTGGGCCTCGACGATGCCCTTGCAGATGTAGAGGCCCATGCCGGTGCCGACGTGGGCGCCGACCTGCTCCCGGTGGAACTGGTTGAAGGGGACGAAGAGCTTGGTCTGCTGGAGGGAGGTGAGCCCGAGGCCGCTGTCGCGGACGCGCAGTTCGACGGCGCCGTCACCGGACGCGTCGGGCTGGAGCTCGACGCGGACCTCGCCGCCCTCGGGGGTGAACTTGACGGCGTTGCTCAGGAGGTTGTAGAGGACCTGGGCGAGGCGCGCCTCGTCGCCCTCGAGCGCGACGCTGCCGGGGGCCTCGACGGTGAGGCTGAGGCCGGCGGTCTGGGCCTGGGCGTGGAAGCTGGTGCAGACGTCGCGCACGACGGCGGCGAGGTCGATGGGGGTGCGTGCGACGCTCAGCCGGCCGGTCTGGATGCGGCTGGCGTCGAGCATGTCCTTGACCAGCGACTCGAGGCGCAGCAGGTTGCGCTGGACCAGGCGGAAGCCGTCGCGCTGCCCCTGGTCGGCGCGCTCCTCGGCCAGCTCCGCCATGAGGTCGACCTGCATCTTCAGGGGCGTCAGGGGGGTGCTCAGTTCGTGGGCGATGGTGTGCATGAAGCGCGTCTTGAAGTGGTCCATCTCCTCGAGGGTGCGCAGCCGGTCCTCCTTGCGGCGCAGCGCCTCAGTCTGGATGCGGTAGGCGACCTCGGGCGTGATGTCCTGGCCGTGGCCCTCGATGGCGACGAGGCGGTCGCCGTCCATGACGGGACGCAACGCCATGCGGACCCAGTGTGCGGCGCCCGCCTCGCCGCACAGGAACTCCATCCGCTGCGGGTGGCCCTGGCGGGCCTTCTCGATGGCGTCCATGACGCGGGGGCGGTCGCGGCCCTGGATCTTCTCCGTCCACGCCCACGCGTCCTGCTCCAGGTCCTCCAGGGGGGTGACGAGGATCTTGGGGGCGGAGCGGCTGAACTCGGGCCGGCCGCCCTCGACGCGGAAGTAGCAGTGGTCGATGCGCTCCAGCAGGCCCTCCCAGCGGCTGCGCTGCTCGGCCAGGGCGGCCTGCTGCCGCCGCAACTCCTCGTTCTGGCGGGGCACGTCGGTGAGGTCGGTGAAGG
>JANQNI010000340.1 GCA_028289805.1 Thermoplasmatota archaeon
GAGAGCGCCGGGCGGGACGAGGGCACCACCGTCACCGTCCGGTTGCCCCTCGCGGACTCGTAGGCCCGGCTACAGGCGGACGTGGAAGCCGCCCCCCGCGTCCACGCGGGCGACGCCCTCGGGGCTTGCAAGCAGCAGACCGCCGTAGCCGTAGGCGGCGTCCACCGACGGCTCGCCCAGCAGCGTCTCCAGGGAGGCGTCGAAGGACTCCATCCCCACGAGGGACAGCGTGAAGTCGTTGTCCGTGACGACCTGCAGGTCCAGCGCGGCCTCGGCGCCGCCCGTGCCGTCCCCCTCCACGTACCCGAGCGGGCGGCCCGTCAGCAGCGCGACGAGGCCGTTGTACGCAAACGGCGCCTCCGCCTGCACGCCGGACGTCTCCACGGTGGCCCCGTGGACGTCCATGCGCACGTCGTAGCTGCCGGCGCCGGCGGAGAGCCAGTGGAGGACGTAGGCGCTGCTCCAGCCGCCCTCGAGGTCGTGGCGGGCGGTGACGGTGACGTCGCGGGCGCCACCGTAGGGAGGCACCCATGTGGGGAGCCGGTCCTCGACGGTGACGTCGCCCACGGTGTGCCGGACGCCGAAGACGCCAGGCGTGTAGAGGGCGCCGAAGTAGGCCTCGTAGTGCCTGCTGGCGAGGAACCGGTCCCCGTGGCCCACGGCGGGCACGACGGCGGGGGCGCCGGTCTGCTGCTCCAGGAACGCCTCCGTGTCCTCGGGTTCCTCCTCCAGGGGTGCGGGGAAGTGGTCCATGGAGGTCCAGGCGAAGCGGGGCGTGCCCTGCATGCCGGCGGTGGCGACGACGATGCCGACCTCCTCCCCCTCCAGGTCGGACGGGAGGTATACGGTGAACGGCTGGACGGAGGGCTCGAACGACCCCTCCAGCGGGGCGGGGGTGACGGCGTAGGATTCGAAGGTGCCTCCGGCGGCGACGGTGCTGGCAACAAGGCGCGCGCCGTCGTTGAGGTCGTAGACGAAGACGCCGTAGGCGGTCGCCGCATCGGCCAGCAGGGTGCCGCGCAGGACGACGGCATCCCAGGAGAACGACTCCGAGACGTGGTACGTCTGCACGCTGCCCTCCGGGACGCTCCAGCGCAGCCCCGTCACGGCCGCGTTGAGGTCGGCCACGAACCAGGTGGCGTTCCCGTCGGCGTCCACCGTGGCGTTGCTGGCGGGGGCGGCGTCCAGGGCGTGGGCGTGCTCTTCCGGCTGCGCGGCCGCCGCGTCGGGCGATCGCTGGCCGGGGTCGGCGCAGCCGGAGAGCAGGAGGGACGCGAGCAGGACGAGCGTGGGAATCGGGTGGCGCATGACCCCACCCTACGGTCCAGGGTATATGGGGCGTCTGGAGCAAACGCCGGCGTTCTCGCGCCGGATCCCGCCTACTCCTTCCGCTTCCTGCGCAGCGCGTCCCCGATGGCCTTGACGCGGTGCGCGGGTGCGTCGAGGACGTGCGGCAGCGCGTCGGCCAGGTGGTCGGCCAGGACGACCTCCACGCGGCCCCGGTAGCGGTGCTCCAGCAGGATGTCGTTCTCGTTGGCGGCCGGGACGACGACCGTCGCGTAGCCCACGTCGCTTGCGGCCTCGATCATCTGCGTGACGCCGTCGACGCTGCGCAGGCGGCCGCTGACGGCCAGGGCGCCCACGACGGCGGTGCCCTGGCGCACGGGGAGGTCCTCCAGGCTGCTGATGCAGGCGACGGCGGTGGCGGCGCCGAGGCTGTCGACGGTGGCGCCCTCCTGTTGCAGGAGGCTCTGGACGTGGATGTCGATGCCGGCCATGTCGTGGCCGCGCAGCCGCTTGAGCATGGCGCCGACGTTGTCGCCCAGCGTGCTGCTGTGCTCCAGGCCGCCGCCGACGAACAGGCCGCCCCGGTGGCGGTCGCTGCTGATGGTGGCGTCCGCCTCCACGGGGACGACGAGGCCGGCGGGTTCGCCCGTCTCGCCCGTGCCGAGGAAGCTGGCGCCGGTGGCGGTGCCGACGACGGCGCCGTCGGTCTGCAACGCCTCGCGGGCGGTCGTGGTCTCGATGCCGCGGCGGGTGACCTGGTACTCCAGGCTCATGCTCATGTCCTTGGCGCGCAGCACGTCGTCGACGGTGGTGCGCTCGTGGCCGGCGTCGCGCGCCAGGTCGCCGGCGGTCCGGACGGGGCCGCCCAGTTCACGCAGGCGCAGGGTCAGCTTGCCGGTGTGGCCGCTGCGGCGCTGGGCCTCCCGGATGACCTCCGCCACCGCCTCCGGGGTGAAGTGGGGGATGCTGCCGTCGCGGCGGACCTCCTGGGCGACGAAGCGCACGAGCTTGTGGCGGTTCTCGTCGGTGTCCTCCATGACGGCGCGGACGTAGACCTCGTAGCCGTAGCCCCGGATGCGCGAGCGCAGGGCGGGGTGGAGGCCGACGTGCTCGCCCTGGGCGGCGGGGTCGATGACGTCCATGTTGCCGGCGGCCACGAGGATGAAGTCGCAGGGTACCTTGGCCGTGCGCGCCATCGCTCCCGAGGAGTTCTCGCCCTTGCCGGTGACCTGGTATTTCTTGTCCTGCATCGCCGTCAGCAACTGCTGCTGGCTGTCGAGCCGCAGGACGTTGATCTCGTCGATGAACAGGATGCCCTTGTCGGCCTTGTGGATGGCGCCCGCCTCCACGCGCTCGTGTGTGGGCGTCTCCAGGCCGCCGCTCTGGTAGGGGTCGTGGCGGATGTCCCCGAACAGGGCGCCGGCGGAGGATCCGGTGGCGTCGACGAAGGGGGCGGGGACGGGGTGGCCGGGCCGTTCGATGAGCAGGTTGGGCACGAGCGCGGCGACCTTCTTGCGTCCGCCCTTGCTCATGCCGAAGTAGACGATGCCGACGATCAGGAACAGGCCGAGGATCATGAGTCCCTGGAAGGTGTCGGCGGCGGTGAAGAGGAACCACAGCCCGACGCCCAGGAGGGCCAGCAGGACGACCACGTCGGCCAGCAGGCCGGTGCCGGCGCGGCGGCGGGCCTTGACGCCGCTCGCCGCCAGCGCCTGCCGGCCGCGGCCGCCCCGCATGACGCGCACGCCGGGGCGGTTCTCGTCGGCGGGGTTGGCGTAGACGAGCACGTCGTCCAGTTGCCGGTCGGGCAGGATCTGCGCCATCGCCTTGGCGATCATGGACTTGCCCGTGCCGGGGTCCCCGAGCAGGAGCAGGTGGCGGCCCTGGCGGGCGGCCTTGCGGGCGACCTCGACGGCCTCGTCCTGGCCGATGACCTCGTCGATGAGCAGCTTCGGCAGTTCGACCTGGTCGGTGGCGGGGACGCCCTGCTGCTCGACCCAGGCGTGGGGGTCGGCGGCGGACAGGCCGCCGCTGCGGGCGCCGCCGGGGGTGGCCGGCGCGGTCTCGGGCGTCTTGGGTCGCTTGGATGCCTTGGGCATGGAATCACTTGGCCTTCGTCGCCAGCGCGACGATGCTTGCGCGCTTGCGGCGCACGAGGAGGGTCAGGGCGGCGGTGCTCGCCAGGCCCGCGGCCATGCTGAGGCCGAGGGGGGCGCCGACGGGGGGTGCTAGGCTCGCCGGGATGGGCGGCGGGGGGCTGAAGAGGGGCGGGACGGGGCCTGGGATGCAGGGGCTGGAGCCGCTGCTGAGGCCGCTGAAGGCGCCGTACTGGACGACGCCGTGGTCGCCGTAGACGAAGTAGACGAACGGTTCCCCCGTGTCGGGGTGAATCCAGGTGGCCATGCCGTCCTGGAGGTCGTCGAATGCGCCGGTCTGGTTGTTGACGATGCCCTCCTGGAACGGGTGGCGCACCTGCCCCACCTGGAGGTCGTAGAGCAGCAGCGCGTTGGCGCGGCAGTGCTGGAACTTGGTCAGCAGCTTGCCGTACTCGATGAAGTCGTTGGGGCTCACCGGTTCGTTGCCGTTGGGGTCGACGGTGGGGCTGCCGAGGGTGTTGTTGCCGCGCTCCGAGTAGGAGAGGAACAGGGAGTGGGTGCCGTCCATCAACTCCATGGCCGTGACGCGGGCCTCCAGGATCTCCTCGTACCAGAGGCCGGCGAAGTCGATCACGGGGACGGGGGTGCCGTCCCAGCGGCTGCCGTACCAGCCCCAGGACAGGAAGGTCATGGCGGCGTCGTGGGACGGCCCCTCGCCCAGCAGCTTCGTCGTGGCCAGCACCATGCGGCCGTCGGCGTTCATGGCGAGGCGGGGGCGGCCGCCCTCCATCCCGGGCACGGTGCTCATGCGCTCCGTCTCCCCGGTGATGGGGTCGATGGCCCAGACGTCGATTTCGCCGATCGTGGCCCCGGCGCGGGCGGTGTAACCGGCGTCGACGACGCAGGCGACGTAGACGCGGCCGTTGAATGCGGCGGGGTCGCTGGCGTCCCGGCACGGGCCGATGAGCTGGCTCTGGTCCAGGTGGTGCCAGTCCGTCTCGTTGCCGACGCGGGTCCAGACGGCGTCGATCCAGCTGCTCTTGCCGGTGGTGCTGTTGCGGTGGTCGTAGGCGCGCTCGTGCCACACGGCCACCACCACGTCCTGGCGGGGGTCGTCGGTGTAGTTGCCGGGGCGACCGTCGGCGCGCTGGCCCACCTGGTCGTCGGAGGCGGGGGCGGCGGTGCCGTTGAACGGGTCCGCGCGCTCCTCGGTGCGGTTCTGCAGCGCCTCGTACTCCTGCTGGGACTCGATTTGGGTGCGGGGCGTGACGAGCACGAGGTTGACCTCCTCGATGGCGTTGCCGGCGTCCCGGTTGCGCACCTTCGTGCCGAAGTGGCTCATGCCGTCCGTGACGTCGTTGTCGTGGTAGAGCTGGAAGTGGAAGTCGAAGACCGTCTCGTCGTCGACGACGCCGATGGGGCTGCTGAAGAGGTACGTGGAGTAGATGCGGCCGCTGCGGTCCATGATGCCGTCGGCCATCTCGCCGTAGCCCTCCCGGCCGTGCGGGTTGTCCTGCCACTGCATGCCCTGCGTGACCGACGTGAACGTCGTGTGGCTCTGGCGCGCGCCGAGGGTGCCGCTGGCGGTGCTGCGGCTGCGCTCCGTGGCGCCCTGGTCGGTGGCGCTGCCGTGCAGGCTGAAGAAGGCGAGCTTGTTGGGGTCGTCGGGGTCGACGGCCACCTGCGGCGAGCCGAGCAGGTCCTGGTCGTCGATGACGCGGAAGGGGCAGTTGGCGCGCACGACGACGGTCTGGGCGAGGCCGTCGGTGCTGACGAAGTCGGTTCCGTCGCTCTCGGGGCAGACGAACTGGATGGCCCCGTGCTCGTCCTGGGCGGCGTCCCCTCCGTCGCCGGCGAGCAGGTTCAGCCACGGCGCGGCGGGCTCGAGGCGGGGGATGGCGGGGGCGGCGTCCATGGGTGCGTGGGCACGGGCGGGCGCGCCGGGCGCCGGGGCGTCTCCGGCTGCCGCGGGGGCACGGGGTGGGATGGCCTCGAATCGTTCCGTTCCGTCGGCGCGCAGGGTGCCCCCCGTCGCCGCGCGGCCCGGCTCCGGCAGGCCCACGCCGTGGGCCGCGTGCGCCGCGTCCACGTCGGCCACCGACAGGCCCGCCGCCACGTTGGCGGCCAGCAGGGACAGGAGGATCAAGGAGGCCACGGCCCTGCCGGAAAAACGTGCATCGGGCCTGCCGCGGTGGACCATCGTGCCGCGCCGATTTTTCGCTTGGCACTTAGCCGTTGTTGCTCTGTCGCCGCGTGGTTCCGGGGTGTAGCTCCGCGAGCGGCCGAGAATGCCGGTGTTTGCACCACAGGCCTTTTGTTTCACCGCAGGGCCTTCGCGGCATGGTCGGTCGTTCCCGTACGCTCTTCTTGCTTGCCCTCCTCACCGCGACGGCGCTCTCCGGCTGCACCGCGCGCGGCGAGGCCGTCACGGTCGAGGCGCCGGCCTGGAGCGCCGGGTACACCTGGAGCTACGAGGGCAGCACCCTCCTCGACCGCCGGGAGCAGCTTGGCGACGAGACCGACAACATGACCCTCCGGGCGCACCACACCACCACGCGCGTGGTCACCAACACCGGCATGGACGCCGACGGCGAGCCGGTCTACGTCACCGCCGAGCAGGTTCGCCTGGAGGACGCCCCGGAGGGGGAGGCGCTGTTTCTGGGCCTCGTCGGGGACGACACGTTCCTGGGCGCCTACCGGCAGCGGGACCTCATGCCCATCTCTTCGGAGGGCGTGCGCAGCGAGACCTGCAACGCCGGCGGAGACTGCACCACGACCCTCCAGGGCATCGTCTTCCACGACGACGAGCACGGCAACGACTTCCTGCCCTTCCCGCTGCACACCGGGGACACCTGGCGCGGCACCTACCCCCTGTTCGGCGAGGAACTGCCCATGACCTACACCGCCGAGGTTGGCCGCATGCACAGCGTCGAGACGCCCCTGGGCCCCGTCGACGCCGTGCGCATCGAGGTCCACCACCGGCCGGCCGACGTGGAGGCGACCATCCGTGCCTGGGAGGAGGAGGCGCGCGAGGAGGGCTTCGCCATCGAGGACCTCCACGTCTCCGTCCGCATCGACACGGTGCTCTACTACAGCCCCACCTACCAGAACATCGTCCACAGCCTCACCATGGGCCTGCAGCGGTTCTCCGCCACCATCCCCGACGGGGACGGGGGCACCGTGGCCGTCCGCGAGGAGGCCCGCTACGAGGAACGCCTCGCCCTCGCCGGCGCCCGCCTCGTGCCCGGTCCCGAGCGCACCCTCGACGAGGTGGCGGCCCTGCTGGCGCCCGGCACCACGCTGGACGACGTCGCCGGCGACCCCGTGCCCGAGTCCGTCTACCGCGTCGCCGTGGTCGCCGTCGACGACACGGTCAACGCCTTCGCCGGCGAGGCCGGCCGCTTCGAGGCCCGCCTCGACGGCATCGACGCCCTGCCCGGGGGGCACGCCCTGCGCTGGGGCCTCCTCGACCGCGACGGCCGCGAGGTCGATTCCGGCGACGGCGTCGCCTTCGAGCCTGCCCCCGCCGACCCCGGCCGCTACGCGGTGTTGCTGGAGGCCGTGGATGGCGACGGCGTGGTCCATGCCACCGCGGGCGCCGCGCTGGCCGCCCACCACGTCGGTCGCGTCGTCCACGACTGCGGCCCCGCCAACGTGGAGGCCCCCGGCGTCACGGTCGCCCCCTGCAACGGCCTCTCCCTCCCCGTGCACCCCGGCGCTACCTCCTTCTCCCTGGTTGCGACGCCCCAGGGCGTCACGGGGGGCTTCCTCGCCCAGTTGACCCTCGCCGACGGCCTCGGACGCGAGGTCCCCGTCGAGAACCACGGCGACCACTGGCGCGTCGAACTGGCGTCGTTCGACGGCACCAACCTCGGCAGCCAGGCGTGGTACGCTGACTGGGAGAGTTGGGCCGCCGTGGAGGAGGACGTGGTCTTCGACTTCGAGGTCTTCTACGGCGCCGACGAGGGGCCGCAAGAGATCCGCTTCGAGTCGGATGTGGGTGCGGAGCCCCTGCTCGGGGGTGCGCCGGTGCGCCTCCCCGGCTGGCTGTCGCAGGACGGCAGCATGAGGGCCTGAGCCTCCGTCCCCGCCGGGTTGGCGAACGGAAATCGACGTGGGTCGGTTTTTTGTAGAAGCGCATACAATGGCGCCCTCATGGCAGACGACGCGAACGACCCCTGGAAGAACTTCCCCGGCGGCAACCCGTTCGGCCCCAACGGCCCCTTCGGC
>JANQNI010000379.1 GCA_028289805.1 Thermoplasmatota archaeon
ACGTTCGACGACATGAACCTCACCGGCAAGACCCTGTGGCTGCGGGCCTTCAGCACGGCCGCCGACGGCACGGACCTGGTGGACGAGGAGACCTACAACGCGCCGTACCGCAGCAGCGCCTACCCCGTCTACAACAGCACGCCCGTCGCCGGCGTCGTGGGCGACAACACGCCCGCGTGCCCCTTCGGCCTCTGCGTCCTGGACCCCCTCGGAGAGGACTGCGTCAAGTACGCCGTGCTCTTCGACGCCTGCATGGGCATCGGCGGCGTGGGCATGGTCGTGGAGCAGGAGTTCGAGGTGTTCACCACGAGCTTCTACAACTTCGTTCCCAGCGAGGGGTGGATGTTCCTCGAGGACGGCTCCCCCACCCCCCCGAGTTGAACCACGCCCCTACGGCTCCCACTGCACGATGGCACCGCAGTCGCGGCACTCCAGCACGCCCGGGTACGCCGTGGCAGCGTCCGGGTCGACGGGGGCCACCTCCAGGTCCTCGTTGCGCACGGGGCCGATGCGCTTGCTGCCGCAGTGGGGGCAGGCCTCCGGGGTGTGCTCCCGGAAGGTGATGCGTGGCTCGGCCATGCTCCACCCTGTTGGCGGGGCCGGGACTTGGGGGTTTCGCTGGAGCGCTTGGGGACGCGGCCCAGCGGCTCCAGCCGGGCCTGGGTCAGCCTGTCGCCAGCCGCGCAAGCACGGCTCGCTCCCGGAGCGTGGTTCCCTCGCTCAATCCTGGGCTTCGACCTGTCGCCAGCCGCCTTCGGCGGCTCGCTCCGCGCCGAGAACGCCTTCGCTTCGCTCAGGCGTTCTCGCCGAGCATCTCCGCCAGTTCACCGCTCTCCAACATCTCCAACGCGATGTCGGAGCCGCCGATGAGCTCTCCCTTGACCCACACCTGGGGCAGGGTGGGGAACTGGGCCCACTCGGCGACGGCCTGGATGGTCCGCATGGGGTCATCGGTGCCGAAGACGTTGACGTGGGCGAACGGCTTGTCGAGGTGCTGCAGGACGGCGGCGGCGCGGGCGCTGAAGCCGCACTGGGGCTGCTCGGGGGTGCCCTTCATGAACAGGACGAGGTCGTTCTGGGCGATCAGCTCGTCCCATTCCTGCTTCTGCTCGGGGGTGAGCGCGGTGGCGGGGGCGGTGTTCGGGGCGGCGGGGGCGCCGGCCATCGGGATGTCCATGGTGGGCCAGTCCGGGTGGGAGGACTTAGGGGTTTCCGAGGCGGCAGCGCTTCGGGGGGCTACGCGAAGACGAAGTAGGCACCGAGGGCGAGCCCGGCGGCGACGACGGCGTTCCACAGGAGGCTGACTTCGTGGGCGACGGCGGAGGCCATGGCCTCGACTCGGCGTCCGGCGGCCTTGGGGGGTGGCTCGAACGGCCGGAACCGGGCTTAGTCCCAGGCGTTGGGGTGCATGCCCTCGCCCTGCTCGTGGGGCACGAACGGCACCGGCAGGCGGCCGCCGTGCTTCTGCTCCAGTTCGGCGGGCGTGATGCACTTGAGGTCCAGGGCGTGGACGACGCCGGTCTGGATGTGGGGCGTGAAGGCGGCCAGGATGGGGCGTTGGCGCTGGAAGCTGCGTTGGCCCTCGAAGCTGTCGGCGACGATGACGACGTGCCAGTGGTCCCCACCGCCGGTGAGGTCGGTGGGGTGGACGGCGGCGTCGGGGACG
>JANQNI010000023.1 GCA_028289805.1 Thermoplasmatota archaeon
ACCGCGTCCCCCGCCCGCCCCCTGGCCCCCCTCCTGGCCTCCTGGGATTCGGACGCGATGCTCGACGACGTCCTGCCCCGCCTGCCCCGCGACCCGCACCGCGACGAGCCGGGCAACCCCCACTTCGAGTACCGGCAGGAGACCGTCGAGAACTACGAGTCCGAGTGGGACTCCCGGTACTTCGAGGCGTACCTGCGCAGCCGCGACGACCTCAGCGACGACTTCCTGGCCTTCCTGGACGCCTGGAGCGAGGACGAGGTGCGCCACAGCCGCGGCTTCGCCCGCATCTACGCCGCCGTCTTCGAGGAGGACTTCGACGCCCTCTGGAGCGCCCTGCCGGCGCGCGAGGCCACCAGCGACTTCTCGCCCGTCGCCCACGTCTTCGAGGACGAGTTCCACGTCCTGACCATCTTCGCCTTCGACGAACTGTGCACCACGCGGGCCTACTGCCACGAGCGGGACACCTACTTCGACGGCCCCGGGGGCTTCGGCGGCGGCCTGCTGAAGGAGTGGATGAGCAACGTGGCCCGCGACGAGGCGTACCACCTCGCCAACTGCCTGCGGCTGCTGCGCAAGCACCACGCCCACCGGCTCCACGAGGTGCCCGCAGTCTTCGAGAAGCTGAAGGCGCTGGCGCACCTGGACCTGCCCTACGGCGGCACCTTCGTCCTCGACCAGGGGCTCTACCTGGACGACCCCGAGTACACCCAGTCCATCATGGACGAGGTGTGCACCCGGCTGCAGCCTGGGGTGGCGTAGGGGCGCGGGGGTCGTGGGCGACCGTTCGACCCTTGTCCGAATGCCCTTATACGCACCGACGGCCCCATGTCGGTGTAGCCATGCGTCTGCTTCCCGTGTTCGTCGCCCTCCTGCTGGCGTCCCTGCCCCTCGCGGGCGCCCAGGGTGACGACCCCCGCGACGGCCAGGAACCGGATTCCACTTCCGGCTCCGACCCTGACGACCCGGGGTCCAACCCGCAGGACCCCGAGGACCCGACGGAGCCGGGCGGAAGCGGACCGGACCACTCGGACCGCCCCGGCGCCGCCGACGACAACCGCACCGGCGACGACCGTGACCGCAACGAGACGGACACCGACGACAACCGCACGGACGCCCCCACCTTCGCCGACCGCTGCCGCACGGACCCGGACCATTCCGCCTGCCGGGCCGACCGGGAGCGCTTCCGGGACGCGGCGCAGGACGTCGAGCGGCGGGCCGAGCACGTCTCCTTCGAGGTGGACCGCCACAACCGCACCCTGCTGGACTACGCCGTCGACGGCCGACTCCTCTTCGACGCCGTGACGTTCACGGACCCGAACCCCGTGCAGGTCCGCCTCGGCGGCTCCGAGCTGGTGCTGCGCACCAACGAGTCCGGCCTGCGCCTGCGCGACACCCCCCGGGGCAACCTGGAGTTCAAGAGCGAGGAGCACGCCCTCGTCCTGGACCTGAGCGCCGGCGCCCGGCTGGACCAGCACGCCCGCACCGAGCGCGGCCACTTCGTCGTGCTGGACTACCCCGGCGCCGTGGGCAAGCTGGCGGCCGACCGCATCGTCATCGACGACGACGTGCTGAGCGTGTACGGCTTCGCCGCCTTCCACGTCGAGCCGGAGCCGCCGGCGGAGCCCGAGCCCAGCCCCGGCCGGCAGGCCGTCGACGACGCCATCGAGCGCGCCGAGGTGCAGCGCCAACTGGGTGCCCGCGTGGCCATCCGTGCCCTCGCGGCCGCAGGCGTGGCTGCTGAGTCGGACGACGCGGGCGCGTCCCCGGGCCCCGCCCCCACCAGCGCCGAGGTGACGGAGTTCGACGACATGCAGGTCAACGTCACCGTCCCCGACGTGCTGCGCCACAACAGCACCATCGACGTGGTCGTCACCGCCAAGCTGGACGAGGGCCGCACGGTGGCGCTGGAGCTGGACCCCGCCGTGCTGGACGGCCTCTCGGTCGCCGCCGGCCCCGACGTGGCGCCGCGCTACTTCGACCTCAACGACGACGGCACGTGGACGGAGGTGGTCTTCCGCAAGGCCGCCAGCATCCACGACATCCTGGACCCCGACGACGACGCGGGCCAGCCCGAGTACTGGATCGTCGAGGACGAGGACGGCCTGCAGGTGCTCGTCAGCTTCCCCCACTGGAGCACCCACCGTGTCACCCTGACGCTCCAGGAGGTCGTGGAGTTCCTGAGCCAGCCCAGCGTCGTCGTGGGCATCCTGGCGGGCGTCGGCGGCGTCGCCGTGGCGGCCGTCACCCTGCTGTGGCCCCGCCGCCGCGACGAGGACCCGGCGTTCTACTGACGCGCCAACGGGTCGCGCTGCTTCCCGGTCTCCTCGTGCCCTGCGTCGCCGGCCGGCGCCGCGCCGTCGGCTCCCTCCGGGGCCGCCTGCCCGTCCGCCGCGTCCGGGGTCGGCTCGGCGTGGTGGGCCCGCTGCGCCTCCCGGTCGGCGTCCGTGCGCGCCTCGGCGGCCTCGATGGCCTGCTCCACCACGTCCTTCTCCCCGCCGCCCTTGGCCTTCTTGCGTCGGGGGCGCGGCGGGTGCAGTTCGAGCCAGGTGCCGGCGAAGGCGTCGACGACGTCGTCCAAGAACGACGTGCGGTAGGTGACGAGGACGTTGGCGACGCGCTCCTCGTCGAGGAGCGTGAGGTGCTTGGTGCGGCCGGCGGGCTCCTCGTGCAGCAGGTCGGCGGCCTTGAGCTTCTTCAGGTGGAAGCTGAGCGTCGGCCCCGAGAGCCCGGTGGCCTCCTTCAGTTCCTTCGGGGTGCTGCCCGGGTGCAGCAGCAGGTGGGCGGCGACGCGGCGGGGGCCCTCCTGGCGCACCAGGTACAGGATGTCCTTGTCGCGCCGGTCCATGCCCTCGGCGGGGTAGAACGCCTTGAAGCCCCCCGTCTCCCGCGTGACGAGGTGGTCCGTCTTGACCAACTGGTAGCAGTGGTACTCCATGGTGCTGACGGGCAGGTCCAGCCGTTCGGCCAGGGCGCGCAGGTGCAATCCCGGGTTCTCCGAGACGCACCGCACGATGCGCTGCCGGACCTCCAGGTCCAGGACCTTCTCCTTCGTCGGCGGGGGCATGGTGGGCCTATCGTTTCAGGACGGCGAGGTACAGGGCGGCCACGATGGCGAGGTTCACCGCCGCCAGGACGGGCATGGCGTCCAGGGACTCGGCCAGTTCGCCGCGCCGCGCGTAGGCGTCCAGGGTGAAGAACAGCCCCTGCCCGGCGAAGCCCAGGAATGCCAGGCTCACCCACAGCAGCTTGCCGTTGCGCACCCGCGCGTAGGAGGCGAGCCCGACGACGAGCAGCAGCAGGGACAGCCCCGTCAGCAGCACGCCGACGGCGACGGCCAGGTTGGCCTGGAGGCCACCCATGCCCCCGTATGCGGGCGCGGGGGTCAAGGGGGTTGCGACCCGCTTCCGGCGCTGTGCGCGCGCAGCCGCGCCCGCCGCTCCGCCTCCAGCCGGTCGCCCAGCCGCCGCACGGCGTCCCCGACGGCCCGCGGCAGCCGGAAGTCCTCGGTGTGGGGGCAGTAGTCCGCATCCAGCGCCGCCTGCCGCAACCCCTCGTCCCACGCGGCAGGGTAGAGGCGGCAACCCTCCGGGCGGTCCGCCCACACGGAGCAGCGGCCGGCGGGGTCCAGGAAGATGCACGGCCGGGGCGTGGCACCGGGGGCGGCGTGGCTGCCCCGCGCGGGGGGCGCGTCCCGGGTGCGCAACTGGAGGAACCCGTCGTCGGCCTCGAACCAGAAGTCGTCGTCGGGCCGCGCCGCGCGCAGCCGCGCCAGGTCGGCCTCCGTGAGAATCATCTCGATGTCGTGGCAGCACGCCGAGCACCCGTGCCGGGAGCAGGGGTCGACGGCGCCCACGAAGGGGATGGAGGGGAGGGACGCCACGCGGTCACTTGGCGAGCGTGATGCCCGTCTGGCCCTGGTAGTTGCCCGACCGCTGCGCGTAGGCGGCCTGCGGCGGCGTCTTCAGGTCCTCCAGGACGATCTGGCAGAACCGGTCGCCCACGGGAATCTCCACGGGCTCGTGGCTGGCGTTGAAGCAGCCGACCGTCAGGTTGCCGTGGAAGCCCGCGTCCACCTTGCCGAAGGACGCCAGCACGCCGCGGCGGGCGTAGCTGCTGCGGATCCACAGGGAGCCGACGGCGTCCACGGGCATCTCCAGGAACTCCTGGGTGCCCAGAACGAAGCGCTCGCCGGGGGGCACCGTCACGGTGCCCTCGCTCACCGGCGCCTCCATCTGGCCCAGCACCTGCACGTGCCCGATGCGCAGGTCGAGTCCGTTCGGGGTCAGGTCGTCGGGGCGCCACGGCGTCGCCTTGAAGTCGCCCGCCTCCACGGCGGCGAGGAAGTCGGAGTCGGACCAGGTGGCCATGGCGCGGCGAGCCCGTCCGGGCTCATAACCGTGGCCGACAAGGGGGTGGGGACGGGCCGCCGATGCAGGAGGGTGGCCCGCCCCCGAAATCAACCAACCAGGGAGGATGGTGCGAAGGGAACCGCTGGGTACGATAACCCTTGTTGTCACTGAACCGGATGGCTTCAGCCGCGCACGGTCACAACGCCTTGACGCGCAGCGGCAACGACATCGCCCCGTCCACGGACCACGCGATGCGCCATTCGCCTCCCTGCACCGGAATCCGCAACCGCCCGTCGCCCAGGCTCGCCCCCGGCGCCGCCACCCCCGCTGCGTCGTCGTGCAGGAACGCCCCCTCCCGGTACACCGTCTCCGACCCGTCCGGCGCCACGAACACCACCGAGACGTCGCCCACGAGCCGCACCGGCCCCTCCGTGTTGACGAACAACTCCACGTACCCCGACGCCGGCGCCTCGAAGGAGACCTCCCCCGCGCCCCCCGGCGCCGACGCCGACAGGGTGCCGTTCCACAACAACACCACCTCCGGCACCGACGGTTCCGGCGTCGGCGGGACGTAGGACTCCGACTCCGCCGCGTCGGGTGCGGGGTCCGCGCAGCCGGAGAGCAGCAACAGCAGCAGAGCAGGCCACGCGCGCACGGTTGGGACGGGTCGCGGGAGGCCATCAGCGTTGCGTCCACGTTGCGCCACCTTCAAGAGGCGAGGTCGGGTCGCTCGGCCCCTACCCGGCCCCATGGGGTAGTTTGGTATCCTCCGGCGTTTGGGACGCCGTGACCTGCGTTCAAATCGCGGTGGGGCCACTGTCACGCCACAACGCTGCGGCCTCAGAGGTACATCTGCTGCATGAGCTGGACCGTGAAGTCCGTCTCGTCGTGCGGTTCCATGGCATCGACTGGGCGCCGATGGCGCTTGGGGGTGCTGGTGAACGCGCGGAATCCCCCGGTCCGCCAGGAATGGATATTGGGGGACCCTGGGGGAAGATTCAAGCGCCCCAGGCGTATGCTTCGGTTCCATGCGTCGAACCGGCGACCCGATTGCCCGCGTCCTGTCGACCCTCGGCGACGAGGGTCCCCTGGAGTACGAGGTGCTGCGCGCCGCCACCGGCCTGAGGGGGCTCGACGTGGTGCAGGCGCTGGAGGTGCTGGAGCAGGAGGGCCGCGTGCGCATGGACCGCGTCGACGGCCGCGTGCTGTGGCTGCGCAGTTCGCCGCAGGACCTGGCGGACCGGTTCTCGCAGCGTGTTCCTGGCCGCGTTGGTAGATCCGTCCGGACCGACGCCACGGCATGATGCATCCATTGCTCCGCATGGAGTAGCAGCGCCCCGCGAATCGGATCAGGTACGGATGGACAGGACGTATCCCGTCGCCACGGACACCTCGACCAACACTCCGTCTGGGAACCGCAGCGCGGCCGTGATGCGGTGGTCGGGTGAGGGGTGGCTGTTTTCGCCCTTCCTGAGCAGGAAGGCCGCACTCGCGTCCTCGGGGTTCCGGTCTACGGCGTCCGCCGCGCGCGCAAGGACGGCATCCCATGCGGCGAGGGGGAGGTCCCAGTCCGTGTCCATGGACTCCAAGCCGGTGTCCTCCACTTCGCCGAAGGCGAGGGCCACGTGCTCGCTTGGGATGCCCGGTTCTGCGGTTCCTCGCGTCGTGAACGTGGCTGCGACGCCTGAAGGGTCCAGGAACGTCACGGTACTCCCTGTCTGTCCTATGGGAATTTCCGTGTCGAGGGCCTCCATCCTTCCGTAGCCCACGACGCCCCCGATGAGCCGGGCCTCGGGATGGTCCCTGTGCCATGTGATCCACTGGGGGCTTCGTTCGACCGCGTCAAGGACGGCTTGGAGCGAGTGTTGGGGGCTCGTGCCGTCGGGTTCGCAGGCAATATCTCGGCAGGCGGGCGCCGTTGGTAGCGTGGGGGGTTTGGGGTCCGGCGGGGGCAGGGGTGTGGGCTCGGAGCCCTCGTGTTGGGTCCGTTCGAGCAGGAGCCACCTGGGTTCGCCTTCGACGCTGACGTTCACGCGCTGCGCCAGCAGTCCGGTGCCCGCGTAGTGGGCCTCCGTGCGCAGGACGTGCCCCTCCGGCAACGCGAGGTCGCAGTCCCTCCGGCAAGGGGTCTGGGCGATCCATCCGCTCCCCTCTCGCCACACGGCACCGTCGGCCGTCGCGTGGGTCTCGGCAAGCGGCAGGGGGGATGGGACCAACACCCGCCACGGGAATTCGGCATTGGCGAAGGGGGTCATCTCGAGCGAGGAGGTCGCCATCCATGCCTCGGCCCCCGCAGGGAACCATGTGCCTTTCTCGCTGGATGCGGAGCGGACCGAGCCGTCGCTGGCCAGGCGGGCCTGGAACGACATGTCTGGAAACGTATCGCGCGAGGCGTTGCCTTGGAACGCAATGTTCCAGTCTGTCCCTTGGGCCTCCACGGTCAACATTCCCAGCGGTCCAAAGGGGTCACGGACGGAGTACGTCGCGGTCTCCGAGACGAGGGGCGTGACGTGGGTCGTCGGCTCCGTGCTTGCCTCCTCCGCAGTCAGGCAACCCGCCAGCAAAGGCATCAGTACGATGAGGGTGCAGGTCCGATTCATGGTCTGGTCTCAGTCGATGGAGGGTGGAGGGGATGCCCCTTACGGGCAGGGGGTCGCGTTGGTCGTGCCGGTCCCGGAACCGAATCCGTTGCCCCCGTAATCGAACCGAATCTCCAGGTCGCCTGAGAGGATGGCTTCCCGGAGCCCTTCGAGGGTCGGGGGGAGTTCGACATCGTCGGAAACCAGCCTCTCCAACACGTCCATCGTCACAGCGGTGATGGTGGTCGGGTCGAGGTATCCGGACGCGCTCACGCTGGTCTCGGCGCTCGCGTAGGTTCCGCGGGGTCCACTGAAGCCGGCGCCGTCCGCGATGAACGTGAGGCCTAGGTACTGCCAGGCTCCGACCGCACCACCCCCGTTGCCGTCGTATGCAGCCTCCCCATTGACGCTGCCGGAGAGGGTCAGTTTGTGGACGTCGATGCGGTCTCCATCGCAGGTCCGCATGGCATCATACTTGTGGAGGTATCCTCCAGAGGTTAGCGGGTCTTGGAGGGCGGCGGCGCCTCCGACCGAAAGAACTGCGGAACCGGTGTGGACGCCTCCATCGGATTGTTCAACTACGAACTGGGGTGCGGCCGTGGCGCCCTGGGCAGAGAACAGAAGCGCAGTGAGCAGGAGCGTAGTCTGAGTCTTCATGCAACTCATGGGGGCATCAAAGATCTCTGGAACTTACCTTTTTCGGGGCTCTGTGGGGACTTCCTAGTTCTTCCAGCTCTCGGGCGAGAACAGGATCAGCGCCGTGAAGATCTCCAGCCTGCCGAACCACATCCACAGCGCCAGCAGCGCCTTGCTGCTAGGCAGCAGTTCGGCGTAGTTGCGGGTGGGTCCGACGACGCCGAGGGCGGGGCCCATGTTCGAGAGGGCGCTGATGCTGGCGCCGGCGGCGTCGACGGCACCCAGCAGGGGGTCGGTGGTGGCGAGGATGAGGGTGCCGAGCATCATCAGGGCGACGTAGCTGAAGAAGAAGGCCACCACGGCGAGCAGGGTGCCCTCCTGGAGGACCTTGCCGCCGAGGCGCACGGGGACGACGGCCTTGGGGTGGACGAGCTTCATCAGTTCCCGCCGGACGATCTTGAAGAGGATGAGGATGCGCACGTGCTTCATGCCGCCGGAGGTGCTGCCGGCGGCGCCGCCGGTGACCATGATCAGCAGCAGCAGGAGCTTGGCGGCGGGGTGCCAGGCGTCGAAGTCGGCGGTGCCGAAGCCGCTGCTGGTGGCGAGGCTGGCGACGCTGAAGGCGCTGCCGCGCAACGCCTCGACGGCGTCCATGCCGGCGCGCACGAGGATGCCGGTGACGGCGAGGGTGCCCAGGACGACGGTGGAGATGTAGAACCGGAACTCGGCGTCCCGGACGAGTTGCCTCCAGTCGCCGCGCAGGGCGTGGTAGTGGAGGGTGAAGTTGGTGCCGGAGATCAGCATGAACAGGATGACGACGGCCTCGAAGATCCAGGAGTCGAAGTAGGCCATGCTGGTGCTGTGGTTGCTGAATCCGCCCGTGGCGATGGTGGTGAAGGTGTGCAGCAGCGCCTCGTAGAACGCCTCCTTCGCGCCGAAGCCGTCGCCCAGCAGCAGTCCGAGCAGGATGACGAACAGGACGACGGTGAAGAGGAGGTAGATACCCCACAGGCTCTTGGCGGTCTGGGCCAGCCGGGGCCGCAGGCGGGTGACGCTCGGGCCGGGCGCCTCCGCCTGGAGCAACTGGATGCCGCCCTGGGTGAGGCGGGCCAGGACGGCGACGGACAGGACGATGATGCCCATGCCGCCGATGTACTGCATCAGGGCGCGCCAGATGTGGACGCTGGGGCTGACGGCCTCCAGGTCGCCGATGACCGTGCTGCCGGTGGTGGTGATGCCGCTCATCGCCTCGAAGAAGGCGTCGATGGGGGAGGTCAGGGTGCCCGAGAGCAGGAACGGCAGCCCCGAGAGCACCACGAGGACCATCCAGCCGATGCCGACGGTCAGGTACGCCTCCCGGTCGGCCAGGTCCTCGTGGGCGACGCGGCGGGCGCCGAAGCGCAGGAACTCCCCCACCAGGTACGTGGTGAGGCCGGAGGCGACGAAGACGAGGGCGTCGCGGGGGACGGTGACGCCGGCGACGCGCGTCTGCGCGGGGTCGTAGGCCAGCGACGCCAGGAGAGGCACGACGAAGGCCAGCGCGTAGAGGCGCGTGATGCTCCCGACGGCCCCGACGACGCGCAGCGGACGCAGCACGGGCGGGACGACGGGGCTCCTGCCCAAGAGGCTTCGCTCCCGGTTCCGGGGTTGCGCCCCGTGGCCGTCACGGCGCGCGTCGGCGCAGGACGGATCCGGCCGCCGCCAGGACGGCCCCGGCGAGCACCGCTGCCCCAGGGGCCGGCGCACCCACGCCCGCGCCACCGGCGCTCGGCGTCACCTCGATGACGGGCCGCGTCGCCAGCGCCCACGCCGCGTCGTCGCCGTCGTGGTCGAGCCACAGCAGCACGTCCTGCCGCCCGTCGGCCGGCGCCGTCATGGTGTACGTGAAGCAGCCGGTCCAGCGGGCGCTGCCGCGGCAGTGGGGGTCCTCTTGCGGGGAGAACGTCCACGTCTGCCGCGTGGATGCGTCGCCGAACACCTCGGCGTGCACCGTGACCGTCTCCAGCTCCGTGCCGTTCCAGGCGAACGCCTGCGGCACCAGCGTCACGTCGAAGGACACCGCGTCGCCCGCCTCGGCCAGGGCGTTCATCCACACGGGGCCCGGCGTGATGCGGGTGCCCTTGACGGGGCACAGGCACGTCTGGTCGAAGTAGACGCGCACCGTCGCGTTGGCCTCCCCCGTGTTGTTGAGGCGCAGGGCGGGGAAGTCCGTGTGCGGCAGCGTCCACGTCGCCCACGCGTCGGCGCCGGAGAGGGACGTGGGGCCGACCGCGTCGCCCGACTGGACCAGCGTCGCCTCGACGGTGCCGTCCACCTCGGCGCGCGCCAGGACGTGCCACCCCTCCTCCAGGGGGCAGCCCTCGAAGGCCATCACCCGCTCGGCGCCCTCGCCCGGCGCCAGTTCCAGTTCCCACAGGACCAGGTGGCGCCACGCGCCGTCCCCCACGGGGTCGTCGCAGGTGCGTTCGTGCTCGCCGTGGGCGACGGCGCCGGGCAGGACGGCCAGCAGGCCCAGGATGGCGAGGCACGCCAGGAAGCGGTCCACGGACGCGCCGAGGCGGGTGGGGCCATCAAGCTTGCGCGCCGGGCGCGTGCCCCGACGACACTGATTTCATGCGCCCCCCGCGTGCCGCCCCCGTGCCCGACTTCGACGTCGCCGTCGTGGGCGGCGGTCCCGCCGGCCTGCACGCCGCCTGGAAGACCGCCCTCCTGTTTCGCACCGCCGTCCTGTTCGACAAGGGCCGCCGCCACAGCCGCATCTACTGGTCGCCGCGCGTGGAGAACCTCCCCGGCAGGCGGGGCACGGCGGGCCGCGACCTGGTGGCGCGGGGCTACGAGGACATCCGGGCCTACGAGGAGCACGTCGGGCGGCGGTTCGTCACCGTCCACGAGGACACGAACGTCACCGCCCTGCGGCGCGGCGATGGGG
>JANQNI010000063.1 GCA_028289805.1 Thermoplasmatota archaeon
CCCGCGGGTGCTGGGCCAGCAGGCGGGGCCGGTGGCGTGGGTGGACACGAGCCGGCTGCCGGACGCCCACGACCAGCGCGTCAAGACGAGCCGCGTCAACCCCGTCCACCTGGACGTGGCGTTCGAGATCGTGCGGGGACTGCTGGAGCAGCGCGTGCCGCCGGAGCAAATCGGATACATCAGCCCGTTCAAGGCGCAGACGGAGCTGTGGCGGGAGCGGGCGGCGCAGGAGAAGCGCGCCGATACCTGGAGCCGCATCACGGCCAGCACCGTCGACGCCTTCCAGGGCAGCGAGCGCAGGGTGATCCTCTACGACCTGACCACGCGGCGGCCGGGCAAGCCCCACGAGGACCACCGCAGGCTCAACGTCAGCCTGACGCGGGCGCAGGACCTGCTCATCGTGCTGGGGCCGCGCGACTTCGTGCGCGACCTGAAGACGAACCCGTACTACCGCAGCCTGCAACGGTGGGAGGCGGCCCAGGTGCTGACGGCGCCGCCCCTCCCCCGGGCGCGGAGCGCTTAGGGTTCCGGCAGAAGGGCCCGGAGCTCCTTCAGCGTCTGCCGCACGACGGCAGGGTCCACGCGGCCCACGCGGCGTCGGATGATGGTCCGGTCCAGGGTCGCCACCGTGGACGCCTTGACGCGGCTGGTCGCCGGCAACGTCCCCTCGGCCAGGTCCTTCTGCTCCACGAGGACGCTGTGGTCGCTGTTGTGGAGGTTGCTCGTCACGGCGCAGACGATGAGGTCGCGGCCGGCGTGGAAGGCACCGTCGCTGAGGACGAGCGCGGGGCGCGTTTTGGTGCTGGAGAGGTCGGTGAAGGGGAACGGGACCAGGACCAGGTCGCCCTGCCGATAGTCGCCGGGCGCGTCAGGCATGGTCCCAGACCTCGTCGGCCTCGTTGTCCCACACGTCGGCGAAGGCGGGGGCTGCGAGGGCCTCCCACCCCCCCAGGTCGTCCACGAGGGCGCGGGCACTCTCCTGGGCCGGAAGCACGACGAGCCGCATTCCATCCTGGATGAGCAGGAGGTCCCGAGGGTCGCCCATGGCGTCGAAGAGGTCCTTGGGAATGGTGAACTGCCCCTTGGCCGACGCGCGGACGGTGCGCATCTGCATGATGCAGTATGGATACTCCTACCTATTTCGGCGTTTGGTAGGTGTGTTCATCCTTGCGGGGACGCGCCGGGCGCGCCCGCCCGCCGGGCCCCGGCCGCGTCGAACTCGTCGGTGATCTCCCCCACCAGTTCCTCCAGCAGGTCCTCGGCGGTGGCGATGCCGACGTTGCGGCCCTCGTCGTCCTGGATGATGGCCATCACCTTGTGCTCCCGCTGCATCCGCACCAGGACCTTGTCGCTGTGTGCGTCGTGGCGGACAAACAGAACGGCGCGCAGCACGTCCGTGACGGGCTCCGTGCCCAGCTCCTCGTCGGTGAACTTCAGCAGGTCCTTGACGTGGACGAAGCCCAGCACCTGGTCGAAGGCGCCGTCGACCACGGGCAGGCGGCTGTGGCCGGTGCGCGCCGAGAGCTCCAGCGCCTCGCGCAGTGTCGCCTCCTTGGTGACGTAGTGGACCTTCTCCACGGGCGTCATCACCTCCTCGACGTCGGTCTCCGTGAACTCGAAGACCTCCGAGATGACCTGCTCCTCGAACGCCTCCACCTCGCCCTCCTGGGCACCCATCCTGACGAGGCCCTCGATCTGCGCCTGGGTGACGAAGGACGTGCGCTCCTGCGCGCGCACACCCACCAGGATCAGGAGGCCCTTGGCGATGAAGGCGAGCAGTTGCACGAAGGGCCACAGGATCGCCTCGATGACCTTGAGGGGGCCGGAGACGGCCAGCGCGACGGGCAGTGCGCGGCGCACGGCGATGCTCTTGGGAGTGATCTCGGTGAACACCAGGACGATGAACGTCATGGCGCCGGTGCTGATGGCGACGGCGTAGGAGTCGAAGAGCTGCAACGCGACGCTCGTGGCGAGGGCGGTGGCTCCGATGTTGACCAGGTTGTTGCCCAGCAGGATCGTCGTCAGGAGGCGCTCGGGGTCCTCCAGGACGCCCTCGAGGCGCTTGGCGCGACGATCGCCCTGCTCCATGCGGTGGGCCAGTTCGAATCGGTCGGTGGAGACCAAGGCGGTCTCGGACATGGCAAAGAAACCGGACAAACCCAGGAGCGCCAAGAGGGCTGCGAACTGGGGCCAGAGCGCTTCGAGCGACAAACGGCGTGGGACCTCAATCCGAAGCAGGAGCCCCGATTATAAAAGCCGACGGACCGGTTCCGTGGATGCGTCCAGGTTCTGCGGCGCGGGGGCCGGGCACGGACCGCGTCACGGCACGTCCACGACGCTGCGCTCCGCCACCGTCTTCAGGACCACCATCGTGTTCGTGCGCTGGATGTGGGGCGAACTGAGGGTGGTCTTGGCCAGGTCGTCGAGGTCGCGGCGGTCGCGGCAGCGCGCCAGCACCATGCCGTCCCACTCGCCGGTGACGTCGTAGACGGCGAAGACGCGGGCGTCCTCGGCGATGGCACGCTGCACCCGTTCCAGGTGCCCCTTCTCGATGCGCAACCCGACGATGACGGTGAGGCCCCACCCGACGGACTCGGCGTCCACGAGGGCGGACACGCCACGCAGGACGCCCCCGTCGCCCAGGCGGCGCAGGCGGCGGTTGACGGTGGCGGGACTGACGCCGGTGGCGGCGGCGAGGTCGCGGTTGGACTGCCGCCCGTCCAGGACGAGGGAACGCAGCAGCAGGCGGTCGGTGTCGTCCACGGCGTCGCCGGACGGGACGGACGTCTCGTCTCGCATCGGTTCCAGGCACTCGATTGGCGCATATGAGCATTTGGAGCCCGTGAATTGATTCAATTGATTCTCCATACAATCGCTTACGAAGCAACTGAATCCTTAAGTCCCAGACGCGTTGCAGGGCCTCAGGGGAACACCACATGGTCGTCTTCGCCGAATACATCTGGATGGACGGGCACCAGCCCACCCAAAAGCTCCGCAGCAAGACCAAGGTCCTCCCGGACCTCGACGAGGTCACCCGCCCCGACCAGCTCCCGGCGTGGGGCTTCGACGGCAGCAGCACCAACCAGGCCCCCGGCGACAACTCCGACTGCCACCTGGAGCCCGTGCGCGTCTACCCCGACCCCATCCGCGGCCACCCCCACGTCCTCGTCCTCTGCGAGGTCATGCTCGCCGACGGCGTCACCCCCCACCCCACCAACCCCCGCGCCGCCCTGCGCGAGGTGGCCGAGCAGACCGCCGAGCACGAACCCTGGTTCGGCCTGGAGCAGGAGTACACCCTCATGCAGGGCATGACGCCCCTGGGCTGGCCCGACAACGGCTACCCCGCGCCCCAGGGCCCCTACTACTGCGGCGTCGGCGCCGACGAGGTCTTCGGCCGCGACATCGTCGAGGCCCACATGGACGCCTGCACCGAGGCCGGCCTCGGCATCACCGGCATCAACGCCGAGGTCATGCCCGGCCAGTGGGAGTTCCAGATCATGGGCAAGGGCGCCCTGGAGGCCGCCGACGACGTCTGGATCGGCCGCTACCTCCTCTACCGCATCGGCGAGGACTTCGGCGTCAGCGCCACCGTCCACCCCAAGCCCGTCAAGGGCGACTGGAACGGCGCCGGCATGCACACCAACTTCAGCACCAAGGCGATGCGCGAGGAGGGCGGCATGGCCGTCATCGAGGCCGCCTGCGAGGCCCTCGGCAAGCGCCACGAGCACCACATCAAGATGTACGGCGCCCACAACGCCGAGCGCCTCACCGGCCTGCACGAGACCCAGAGCATCGAGAAGTTCTCCTGGGGCGTCAGCGACCGCGGCGCCAGCATCCGCATCCCGCTGGCCACCGCCCAGCAGGGCTTCGGCTACCTGGAGGACCGCCGCCCCGCCGCCAACGCCGACCCCTACGTCCTGAACCGCCTCCTGCTCGAGACCATCGTGCTGGGCGTCACGGACACCCCCGAGACGGACACCCCCGAGTCCGTTGCGCTCACGGCGTAGGCAGACTGTCCCCCCTCTCCCCCTCCCTCCTCGCGCGGGGCCCCTGCCACAGCGCTTTTGTCCTGCCCCGCAGCGTCCACCGTTTCGCCAAGCGCCACACAACCCTTATGACGCCGGCGCAAACTCGGATGCTGGTTTCTATGGGTATGCTGCGTACGCTCCTCCTGATGCTCCTTCTGTCCACCACCGCCCTCGCCGGATGCGCCGAGTCCGACGCGGACCTGCAGGCGGTGGACAGCAACGAACCCCCGGCCGTCGAGGCCACCAGCACCACCGGCGGCATCCGGGGCGTCGTCGTGGACCAGGCCATCGTCCCCGTCGCCGGCGCCACCGTGACCCTCCAGTCCACCGGCGCCACCGTCGAGACCGACGAGGGCGGCGTGTTCGTCTTCAGCGGACTGGAGGCAGGCACCTACTTCCTGGAAGCCGCCCACCCCTTCTACAACAACGTCCAGCAGAGCGCCGTCGTGGAGGCGGGAGTCGAGCGACCGCCCGCCATCCGCTTCCAACTCACGCGCCTCATCAACGCCGAGCCGTACACCAGCACGCAACAACTCAACGGCTACATCTTCTGCTCCTCCAACGCCGGCGCCCCGGGCGTCGGCAGCTTCTACTCGGAGGAGTGCGGCGAGGGCGTGGGCGTCCCCCGCAGCAGCTGCTTCCTCGCCAACCACCCCCCGCAGTGCGTCGACAACCCCGTCATGCCCGGGGAGCGGCTGCTGAAGAACCCCAGCAACGCCCCCGGCCAGGAATGGTACGTGGACAGCGCCCACGCCAAGTCGTTCGTCATCGAGCAGATGTGGGAGCCAAGCGTGGAGGTCGGTGCCAACGGCGGAGGCCAGTTCCGCACGTTCTACGGCGTCAACTGGGTCTGCGACCCCTTCTGCGGCGACGACCACCGCTTCGGCGTGGCCGTGATGAACAGTCCGCTGTACGCCCAGGTGACGGCGGAGCAACTGGACGCCCTGAACTACACCACGGAGACCCGCTTCACGACGTTCACCTACGCCGCCGACTCCCCCGGCGTCATGCTGGAACAGCCGTACGAACTGTTCCTCACCACGAGCTACGTCCTGCCGGTTCCGGAGGGCTGGTCGTTCATCAACGGAGACGAGAAGCCGTTCTAGCAGGCGGAGGCAGGACAAGGCCGGAGCGGGTCACAAGGGGGGCCCCACAACGCCCCCCTGGCGCGAGGACCCCACGCACCCGGTTGACCCCCGCGTGCGGTTCTTGCTCCACGCCCCGTAATCCAGGACCACGTCCGCCTTCGCTGCCCTCGACGGCTCGCTCCCGAACGACGAAACACCGCTCGGCGTCGGCTACGCGTCCCCCTTCACAGCGCGGCCCCGTTCCGTCGCCAGCCGCCTCGCCGCCCTCGGCGGCTCGCTCCCGAACGACGAAACACCGCTCGGCGTCCGCTACGCGTCCGCCTTCGCGGCCTTTCGTCGTTCCTTCTCCTCCAACTCCTCCGCCGTCTTGTGGCCACCGAGGTAGTAGCGGGTGCCGATCTTGCGGAACCACTTGTACGCCGCCCCCTCCTTGCGGGTGCGGCTGCCGAAGTAGAGGTGGCGGCGCGTGACCTCGCCGAGCCACTCGTCGGGGATGACGAGGTACCGGTTGGGGTCCTTGTTCAGGTCGTCGAGGACGCGGCGCACGGCGGTGACGGCCTCCACCTCGTCGATGCCGCGGGCGTCCACGTCGGGCTCGTGCTGCTTCTCCAGCAGGGCGTCTTCGATGATCCCCAGGAGGTGGTAGAACAACTGGCCCCGCTTCTGGGTCTTGACGGGACGGAAGTGGCGCAGCAACAGCTTGTCGTCGGCCACCAGCTTCTGCATCGGCCCGGCGTGGGCGTAGAAGAGGGTCTTGGTGACCTCCGCTGGGTCCGGGTCGTCGGCCTTGCGGTGGGCCACCAGGAACCGCTCCACGAGGGCGTTGGGGTCGGGGCTGAGGCGCAGGTTCTGGACGACCTCGTCGTCGACGCGGGCCCCCCCCAGGGCGGCGCGCAGTTCCCGCAGGGCGGCGTCGGCGGGAGTGTCCTCGGCGGGTCCGGCGTCCTCGGCGGCGTCCAGGTTCGCCTCCCCCACCAGGTCCTCGGCGATCTCGACGGTCTGGAACGCCGCCATCCAGCCGTTGCGCTCGGCCGCCTCCATCGCCTGCTCGGGGCCGCGGCGGCCGACCTTGAGGGCGCTGGGAGGCATCTTCAGGAGCCGCTCATCCACGTCCTCCTTGTGGCGCGTGCGCACCAGTTCAGCGACCTCCCCGTACGCCTCGTCCGTGAGGTTGCGGTTGGCGATGGCGATGAGGCGCGTCTTGTCCAGCAGCCCCTCCTCCCAGAGTTGGCCGTAGATGGGGGGAAGGAACGGCAGGTTGCGCGCGGCGGTGGCGCCGGCGCCGCCCTCCCAGGACTTCTGGCCCCGCGTGTGGCTCAGGCCCTGCTCGACGCAGTGGCGGTTGAAGCACACGCCCTGGGCGAAGGGGTTGTCCAGGTACGGCACCAGCGCCTCGGGCAGTTCGTCCAGGGCGAAGGAGACCATGCGGGCCTCCTCGTAGTCGATGCGCTCCAGGACCTCCTGGACGGCCTCGACGGCGGTGGCCAGTTCGTCCGTGGCGAGCCCCTTGAGCAGGCGGTCCGCCTCTTCCAAGACCTCGACGGCGCGGTCGACGTGACGCTTGAGGAGCCGATGCTGGGCGGGGTTGAGGCGGGCCAACGCTCCGCCGTATGCCCTATCAGATATATACCGCACCGCCGAGGGAGGGAACGCCGGCGGGGATTCTTTCCCGCGCAATCTTTGCGCGTGGCGGACGCAAGGCCGGCGGCTTCGCTGCGCGCCACGCCCGCGCGGGCAGGATTTCGGGCGCATCGTAGCACGTCGACGCAGACGAGAAACCAGACGGTGCAGGAACTCCGCGCCGCCCCGCGCCCCGCGCACGCCGCCCGCGCCGCCTTTCTACGCGGCCCCCGATGGCGCCCCGTGCCCGCCCCCGCCGACCCAGCGCCCGCCCCCTCCGCCTTCCGCAGCGACCTGTTTCTTGGCCGGCGCGTGCTGGTCACCGGCGGCGCCAGCGGCATCGGCCTCGCCGTCAGCCGCGCGTTCTGCGACCACGGCGCCGACGTGGTGCTGCTGAGCCGCAACGAAGAGCGGCTCGCCGCGGCCGCCGCCGGGCTCGGCCCCCAGGCGCGGTGGTTCGCGGCGGACGTGCGCGACGCCGACCGGCTCCAGGAGGTGGCGAGGGAGGTCGGGGACGTGGACGTGCTCGTCAACGCCGCCGCAGGCAACTTCCCCGCGCCGTTTTCCGCCATGAGCCCCAACGCCTGGCAGAGCGTCCAGGACATCGTGCTGGGCGGCACCGTGAACGCCACGCGCGCCTTCGGAGAACCGATGCTGGGGCGGCCGGAGGCCGGGTGCAGCATCGTCAACGTCGTCGCCGGCTACGCCTGGACCGGCGCCCCCGGCGTGTCCCACAGCGGTGCCGCCAAGGCCGGCGTGCTGAACCTGAGCAAAAGCCTCGCCGTCGAGTGGGCCCCCGCCGTGCGCTGCAACGCCGTCAGCCCCGGCCCCATCGGGGACACGGAGGGCATGAAGCGCCTCGGGGAGGACCTGGGGCTCGCCGACGCCGTCGTCGCCTCGACGCCTCTGAAGCGCATGGGGGAGGCCCGCGAGGTCGCCGACGCCTGCCTGTTCCTGGCCAGCCCTGCGGCGAGCTACGTCACCGGCGCCTGCCTCGTCGTCGACGGAGGACAGGACGCCGTCGGCCCCTTCGGGAGCATGCTCACGGCGATGCAGGCATGACGAAGGCGACCTGCGCCTCCATGAACCGGCCCGGCACCGGCTCGAACGTCTCGTGGTCGCTGCCGTCGCGCAGCAGGAACCGCAGCGTCCACGTGTAGTTGCCCGCCGGCGCCGGCGAACCCTCCGCGTCCGCGCCGTCGCCCAACCAGAACGTGCCGTCCCAGGAGTGCAGGAACTCCTTGTGGCCCGCCGGGAACAGGAAGTCGTAGGCCCAGTCGCACACCACCTCTACCGGCCGCTTGTACGTGTGCGCCGTGCCGTTCTCGTCCGTCACGACCGACTGCCACAGGTAGCCGCAGTCCTCCTTCGTCTCGTACGTCCGCTCCGAGTCGTTCGTGGTCACCGCGCGCAGGTACGTGATGCCGTCGCGCTGCTCCACCCAAGCAGAGAGCGTCAGTCCGTCCAGGTCGGGTTGGCGGACCACCAGGGCGTCTTCGGGGACTTCCGGGGGCTCCGCACAGCCGGAGAGGGCAGCAGTCAGGAGAGCGAGGGCCGCAAGGGCGGCGGGGCCGCGCATGGAAGGGGCCGAGACGGTTGGGGATTTCAGGGTTGGGGCAGGCACAGACACCCCGCCGACTTCGCAACCGACGTGCCCAGCGAAGAGGCCTTTGAAGAAAAACAGTACATTATGGCCCAGGCTTAAGTGAAGAAGGCCATTGCGCCATTTTGGAGTGTTCGACCACTCATGACCAAAAATATAATTTCTGTTGGGCTCGTTTTAATCCTCCTTTCTGGGAGCATCGGGCCCGCTTCGTTCGCCCAAGATGCAGGAAATCGGATTCTGAATCCCAAGACCATTCAAGCACTGCTTGAGCCCGAGAGCGAAGGGATCTCTTTCGAGAAGAACCTGGGACAATGGGACCCCCAGGTGCTATACCGAATCCACGCCAACGGAGAGAACGCATTCATCACCACGAGGGGGCTGGTTTCCATCCTCCAGTCTTTCCCCGATGGATCCTCCAGCGAGCCCGTGGCCTCCGAACCTCCCTTGCAGGGTCGCGACGGCGTTGCAGTCCTCCTGCGCTTCGACGGTGCCGATCCCGACGCCACGCCGACGGCGTCCGGACCCCAATCGCGTACCTCCAACTACTTCCTCGGAAATGACGAGGCACAGTGGATCACCAGCGTCCCGCACTTCGACCGGATCGCCATCCAGGGACTGTACGAAGGCATCGATCTTGTCTACTACGGCGACCATGGAAGCCTGAAGTACGACCTCGTCGTTCATCCTGGCGCCGACCCCGGACAGATTCAGATGCGTTTCGAGGGGCAGGACCGCGCGCGCTTGCAGGACGGAGCCCTCCTGCTTGAAACCCCCCTGGGTTCGCTGCGACACGACGCCCCATACTCGTACCAGCCCGAGGTCTTGGAAGAGGTCACGAGCCGCTACGTGTTCCAGGAGGACACCGTCCGCTTCTCCCTCGGCGCCTACGACCCGACGATGCCCCTGGTCATCGACCCTCTGGTCTACTCGACGCACCTCGGAGGGTCGGGCGACGAGGAGGGCTTCGGCGGATTCAACGTGGATGCCGGCGGCCACGCGTACGCCATCGGGCGAACCTCATCCGAGGATTTCCCCACCACACCAGGAGCATTCCAGACGAGCAAAGTTGCAGGCTTTGATGCGCAAATTACAAAATTCAGCCCATCTGGATCGGAAATCATGTATTCAACGTACATCGGCGGAGGCAATCTGGACCATGGTTACGCAATCGTCCCCGACGCTGCGGGGAACGCCTATGCTGTGATATACACCAAATCGTTGGATGCCCCGACCACCGAGTCGGCCTACGACAGGAGCCGTTCGGGCACGAGCGATGCACTCATGGTCAAGCTCGACCCGACCGGGTCCGCCCTGCTCTACGCAACGTACCTCGGGGGGTCGGGCGACGACTGGGGGCTGGGACTCGACGTGGACGGCGCCGGGAACGCCTACGTGACCGGACACACCCGCTCCACCGACTTCCCGACCACGTCAAGCGCCTACCAGACCAACAAGGAGAATGGCGACGACGTCTTCGTGACCAAGCTCGACGCGAGCGGTTCGAGCCTGCTCTACTCGACGCTCCTGGGAGGCAAATCGAATGAGTTTGCGCACAGCGTGCGGGTCGAGTCGGGCAGTGCATATGTGGCGGGCAGGACCGGATCCTCGGACTTCCCCACCACCTCCGGCGCCTTCAGCACGTCCCACGCGGGCATCGAGGATGCATTCGTCACGAAACTGAACCCCGCTGGCTCTGCCCTGGTGTACTCGACGTTCCTGGGCGGAAGCGGCACGGAGATCCATGCCGGCATGGACGTCCACGGGGGAAGCGCCATCGTTTCCGGCAACACGGACTCCACCGACTTCCCGATCACCCCGCAAGCGTTCCAGACAGGCAGTGGGGGCGGCAGCGACGCATACGTGGTGAAGCTGAGCCCCTCCGGATCCAGCCTGCAATACGCCACGTACGTGGGAGGCTCGGGGCACGAGGAGTGGATCCAGGTCGCCGTGAATGATGCTGGCGAAGCCTACATCACCGGCCACACGGAGTCCACGAACTTCCCCACCACGCCCGACGCCCACCAACCCGCCAACGCCGGCGGGTCGGATGCGTTCATGTCCCTCCTCGACCCGTCGGGGTCCCGGTTGGCGTACTCCACCTACCTGGGGGGCTCCAACGATGAACACGGACGCGGAGGGATTGCCGTCGATGCGGGAGGGAAGATCTACATCAACGGATACACGTCCTCGACGGACTTCCCCACGACCCCTGGCGCCTACCAGACCACCTCAGGAGGCTTGTGGGACGCGTACGTGGCGGGATTCCAGATCTCCCAGACCGCCAAGACGTTCCTGTCGAGCCCGGGATGCCAGCTTGTTCCCTGCGATGAACACACGCTGGGCTTCACGCAGGACGTCGCAGACCCCAACGGGAGGCCGACGTTCACCCTGGACTTCGGCGATTTCGACCACCACGCGGACCTCTCGTGCGCAAGCGACTGCTCGTTCTGGATGAAGTTCGACCTCGCCGCCGCGGCCGTGACCCCCGGCGCGGACGGCCACGCCGGCACCACGCCGGCCGCACGCCTCGAGCGATGGGACGGCTCCACGTGGAACGCCATCCCCGGCGCGACCGTGGACCTGGAACTGACCTACGACGCCGACGCCAGCGCATACCAGGTCGCGTTCGTTGAGGAATTCCTCTTCGGGGTCGAAGCGTTCGAGGGCGCCTCGAGCATCACGTACCGGCTCGTGCCCGAGCCCCTGCCGTGGGATGCAACCCAGACCTGGAGCGTCAACCTGGCCGAGGCCCAGGGCCAACTGGTCGCCCCGCCGGTCCTGCTTGTGCATGGGTGGACGAAGTCCGTTTCCCCGACCTCCGTGCAACCGTCTTGGCAAGACCAACTGGAAGACCACCTTCGACACGACGCGGTCGTGCGCCATGGCCAGGATCCGTGGGCGTGGTCCGCACCCAACAGCGGCGCGTCGGACGGCATCGTCGGGTTCCTGTACGACAACAAGAAGGACTTCCGCCGCGCCTCGGACGACATGATCCAGCAGTTGGCCGTCGCCATCGACGGGGACGCAGTGCAGTTCGACGGCCCCGTGGACATCATCGCCCACAGCATGGGAGGCCTCGTCTCCCGGTACTTCATCGAGACCTACCTGCCGGCGCTCGGCGTCTCGCCCGAGACCCACGTGGGGAAGCTTGTGACCCTGGGGACCCCCCACCTGGGTGCGAAGCTCGCCGACCCATACCTGATCTTCATAGACCAGAACCTCCACCACGTCATACCAGACAGTGACCACCACTACAAAGCGAAGGGGGACGAGTCGGACGTCGGACGATACGTGTTCGAGCAGTTCGTGGGATGGAGAAACTGGTGGGATCCAGCCCTGGAGCCCATCGATCACCAGGACCTGACGTCTCGCATGGCAGATTTCGAACTCAAGTCCACCGCGAACCCCATCCTCAAGGGGATGAACAGAGAAATTGGAGCTCCCGGCGTGGAATACCTGTTCATTGCAGGATACACGTATAAGAGCGAGTACTACGGGGGGAGCCCGGGAGACCAAACCGTGAGCGTCCACAGTGCCACGGCCGGGCGCGACCCGACACAGTGCTTCCGCGTGGAGAACCTGGCCCCCCACAGGGGCCACAACGATTTGCCGCAAACGACGTCCGTTCGTGCGGACATCCGAAGCTTCCTGGCGGGGACGGGAGACAGCCTGTGCCAGACCCCACAGGATGCAGACCGCCCCTCGCTCCTGGACCAGATCTTCCGGTGGGCCACAAGGAAGGTGGTATCCCCGCTCGCCGCGCCATCCACCTCGGCCCCCTCCACGCACGTGGAGGTCGCCTCGTTCCAATGGGACCTGCAGGGCCACGACGGCATCGCGTTCCAGGTGATGGGAGCCGACGGAGCCCTGGATGCACTCGACCTGGAGTTGGTGGCCCCCGACGGCACCACGTCCCGCTGGTCCAGCAACGGCACCCTGAATGCAACCTGGCACCCGCGGGTAGACGGGTGGGTGGACTCCCTCGCCGTCGAGGCCCACTCGACCCTGGGCGGAAACTGGACCCTGCGCGCGCTGGGCCCGGAGAGTTTCGAGGGCACCCTGGCAGCCATCCCCAGCCTGGTCACGGACGTGCGCATGGACGACCTCACGGAGGACGTCGTGCCATCCAGCGAGCAGACCGTGTTCCGCATCCGACTCACGGACGGGGGCGGGGCCGTGACCAACGCGCTCGTCGAGGTACAGGTCCAAGACGAGACGGGGCCCGAGGGCTCCACGGTGGCGCTGTTGGACGACGGGCAGGGAGCAGACGAGGTGGCCGGCGACGGCACCTACACGGGCACGTGGACCGAAAGCCGTGAGGGCTCCTTCCTCTACGAGGCGACGGCCACCTGGCCCGGACACACGCGGCAGGCGTCGGGGGAGGTCGCCATCGTCCACCCCACTGCGGATACGCCCGCGGGAGTCTGCGGAAGCCCAACGACCCTCCATTACATCCTCCTGGAGCCCGTCTTCACCCTGAAGCTGGATCTCCTACAGGATTGCCTGGAGCGCGTCCTGGCCCCCGTGGCGCCCTGACGGGCACGGACCTGGAGCCCCGCACGAGCGCATGCGGGCCCCCCGAACCCCACGCCCCACGGCAGAGACCTCGCGTGTGAGACCCAGTCCTGCACGGCCCCCGCACGCCGTGGATGCGGCCTGTTTTCCCACTCCACCCACTTCATCCCGCCCACCGCGCCACCCCGTCGGGTGCGGACGCTGCCACGGCCGCGCGGGGGGCCGATGCAGGAGGCGTCTGGCGCCCAGGGAATCCCCCACAACCCATCAAGTCGCGGTCGCGGGGACGTCCACCCGCCCGAGGCCGCGCGTTGGACCGAAGGGCGGAGGCAACGAAGGGAGTCGAACCACCCCTAGAGGTTGAACACCCTCGGCAGGATGTAGTCGCTCGCCGTCGCCAGCGCCACGGAGATCCACGTCAGCACCACGAGCGCCGGCAATCCGGCCGGGATGGAGCCCCCGTCGACCAGTTTCAGCATGGAGGCGGCAAGGAAGGAGTGGATGATCAGCAACAGGATGACCATGTCGCCGATGAAGTCCAGGTCGACGTCGAAGTCGATGGCGAAGGGTTGCAGCTCGGGGTCGACCTCGCCCTCGCCGCCGCTGACGGCGAAGATCTCGCCGAGGACGCCGAGGATGCCGACGCCCAGGAAGAGGACGAAGGCCATGGAGCCGGTGAGGCCGAAGAGGGTGCCGCGGAAGGTGCCCGCCGTCGAGTAGCGGGCCTTGCGCAGGTTGAGGATGCGAACGACGTTGGCGCTGATGATGTTGCCGACCTTGTCGGCGCCGCCGCCGCTCTTGATGCCCTCGATGAACATCTCGGTGAAGCTGTTGACGAGGTGGCTGCCGGATTCGGCGGCGAACCAGTCCCAGGCGGCCTTGTCGTTGAGGCGCCACGTGAGGCGGCTGTAGAGGTTGTTGACGATGCCGGTGAGGGGGCCGAAGTTGTGGGTCTTGACCTGGCTCATGACCTCCCGCACGGAGCCGCCCTTGGCTGCGAGGCTGCTGCCGAGGCTGCGGATGAAGGCGGCGTAGTTGTCCTCGCGGCGCTTGATGCGGTCCTCGGCCTGGCCGTAGTAGTAGCCGCCGACGGCGAGGGGGCTGACGCCGGTGGCGAGGGCGAAGCTGGTGGGCAGGGGAGTGAGGAAGACCAGGACAGCGGTGAGGGCGGCGGCGCCGAGGGCGCTGTAGAGGAGGATGCGGCGCAGCCCCTTCTTCTCGGGGGTGAGGATGGGCATCTGGTGCCAGAGCTGGTCCGCCGGCGTGCGCATGCGCAGCAGGAAGGCCAGCAGGATCTCCATGAAGAGGATGAAGCCCAGAACGGCCAGGAGCATGGTCTCGGGGTTGCTGCCGGTCAGGACGGGGGTGATGATGGCGAAGATGGCGAGGAAGGCGCCGGACATGATGGTGGACATGTAGATGTCCTTCCAGCTCTCGACCTGGTAGATGGCGGTCTCGTAGACGGTGGCGTACTCCTTCATGACGACGGCCTGCTCGGCCTCCATGAACGCCTCGAAGTCCTGGCCGGTCTCCATGGCGTGGGCGAGGCGCTCCAGGAAGTCGGCGAAGATCTGGCTGGGCGTGGAGAGGCCAGCGAACCGGCACGCCTCCGGCAACGCCATCTTCCAGTCGGTGACGAGGCCGTGGATGCGGCGCAGCTCCTCGGCCAGCGCGCCGTACTCTCGGCGCTCGGAGAGCATGCGGATGACCTCCGTGCGGGGCATGTTGCTCGTCGACAGCACGCCGAGGTGGGTCATGAAGAAGGGCAGGGAGTTGTCGATTTCCAGCCGCTTGCGGTCGACGGCGGTGAGGGGGTAGAGGGCGACGCCGGCGACGGCGAAGAACACCAGCACGACGGGGATGAGCCAGGTGGCCCACGGGGGGAGGAAGGCGCCGAAGGCGAAGGGGGTGGCTGCCGCGAGGACGATGCTCCCCGCCACCGCAGGCACCCCGATCTTGAGGATGTATTGCCGCGGGGGCATGTTGAGGAGCCGGAACGCCTGCTGGTAGTCGACCATGGTGCCTCGGGTCCGTCAGACCTTGAACGGGAGCGCCTCGTCGCCCTTGTCGTGGTAGGCCATCAGGATCTTGTTGACGTCGTCGAAGCGGAAGATCCCGTGGTCGGTGAGTCCCTGCAGCACCTTGGCCTTGTGCTGGAGCACGACGTAGATCTCGCTGGGGTCCTCGTAGCCGTGCTGCTCGGCGATCTTCTTCTCGAGGATGTACGAGTTGTTGTTGCCCTGGAAGAAGTGGCGGTCGTTGCTGGCGTCGTAGGTGAAGACGGGCAGGGTGATGACGCCGCCGTCGCGCTCGGAGTACCCCTGCATCTCGTCGATGGCCGTCACGCGCCGGATCAGCCGGCCGCCGCGGTAGATGGCCTGCTGGAAGACGGCGACGTTGAGGTTGTCCATGAAGGACAGGGGGACCTCGATGGGGGGCGCCGAGAGGCGCTGGATCATCTTCACCTTGTCCGTGGCGTGGAACGTCCCCACCGTCGGGTGGCCGGTCTGCATGGCCTGGAACGCCACGGCCCCCTCGGCGCCGCGGATCTCGCCCACGACGATGTAGTTGGGGCGGGACCGCAGGGCGGCCTTCAGCAGGTCGAACATGGTGACGCGGGCCTCCTCGGGACCGGTCTCCCGCGTCAGGAGGCGCTGCCAGATGGGGTGCGGGGGGCGCACCTCGGGGGTGTCCTCGGCGGTGTAGATCTTGGAGCGGGGGTCGACGAACCCGAGGATGGCGTTGAGCGTCGCGGACTTGCCGCAGGCGGCCTCGCCGCAGACGAAGAGGCTCATGCCGCTTTCGAGGCAGATCCACAGGTAGGCGGCCATCTCGGCGGTGATGGTGCCCCAGCTGATGAGCTGGGTGACGCTGATGGGGTCGGCGTGGACGCGCCGGATGCTGAAGCTGGGCCCCTTCTTGCTGACGTCCTCCGAGTAGACGATGTTGATGCGGCTGCCGTCGGGCAGCGTGGCGTCGACGATGGGGCGGGCGTCGCTGACGGGGCGGCCGATGCGCTCGCTGAGGTTGCGCACGTAGCCGTCGAGTTCGACCAGGTCGCGAAACGCCACGTTCGACTTCAGCATGTCGTAGAACTTGTGGATGACGTGGATGTGGTCCGTGCCGACGCACTGGATGTCCTCCAGGTAGGGGTCGAGCAGGAACGGCTCCAGGGGTCCGTAGCGGGCGATGTCGCGCAGGATGCGGTGGCGCACGGCGGGGCGGCGGTGGGGCGGGATGTCGACGACGCCGCTCTGGGTCACCTCGTCGAACAGGGAGAGCAGCTGGGCCTCCAGCTCGTCCTGGTCCTTGGGGGGCTCTCGGTACAGGGCCTCCCGGAAGACGGCCTCGCGCACCTCCCCCACGCGCCCCAGCTCCGCCTCCGACAGGCTGGGCTCGACGACGATGTACTCCAGGGCGCGGCGGGTGGGCCGCAGGTGGACGTACATCTCCTCGCCCAGGGGGTAGACGAGGTCGTTGTCGCCGTAGTCCTCGCCGGGGTCCAATGCCTCGACGTAGCGGGGCTCCCTGCCCGTCTCCTCCCGGTAGTCGGCGAGGTAGCTGCGCAGGTGCTGCGGCATCTCCACGTCCGTCAGCGCGGTGGCCTGCCGGGCCGTCATCCGGCGAGCCCCCGGAACTTGGCGGGCAGGTCGAAGGGCAGGGCGGCGTCGCCCTTCTCGGCGTAGTCGAAGAAGAACTCCCGCATCTCGTGGTAGTCGAACCGCTCGCGCCGGATCAGCTCCTCGATGATCCAGGTGCGCTTGTCGAGGATGGTGTAGATGTCGCGGGGGTCCTCCAGGCCGAGCTTGGGCGCGACGAGGTTCTCCAGGACGGCGCTGTTGTTGCGGCCGCCGAACAGAAACTCGTCCTTGACGGAGTCCCAACTGAAGACCTGCCGCGTGATGGCGGTGTTGGTGCGCTTGGAGTAGCCCTCGATCTCGTCCACCGCCAGCACGCGACGCAGCATCTTGCCGTGGACGTAGACGGCCATCTGGATGAGCACCACGTTCAGGTTGGGCATGAACGGCAGCGGGACGTTGATGGGGTCGCTGGTGAAGCGCTGGATGAGCTTGGCGACGCTGCTGGCGTGGAAGGTGGCCATGGTGGGGTGGCCGGTCTGCATCGCCTGGAACGCCACGGCCCCCTCGGCGCCGCGGATCTCGCCGACGATGACGTAGTTGGGCCGGCTGCGCAGGGCGGCCTTCAGGAGGTCGTACATGTGGACGCTGCTCTCCGACTGGCCCCGGTCGCGGGTGATGAGCTGCTGCCAGTTGTCGTGGGGCGGCAGCACCTCGGGCGTGTCCTCCGCCGTGAGGATCTTGGACTTGGGCTTGATGAAGGGCAGGATGGAGTTGGTCGAGGTGGTCTTGCCGCTGGCGGTCTCGCCAGCCACGAAGACGGACATGCCGAACTGCAAGCACAGCCACAGGTAGGCGGCCACCTGGGGCGAGAAGGTACCCCACGCCACGATCTGGGTGACGGGGATGGGGGTGTCGCTGAACTTGCGCACCGTCCAACTGCTGCCGCCCTTGCTGATCTCGTCCGAGTAGACGATGTTGATGCGGCTGCCGTTGGGGAGGGCGCCGTCGACGATGGGGTTGCTGCTGCTGACGGGCCGCCCCATGCGCTCGCCCATGGTCTCCAGCCAGGCATCCAGTTCCCCCTCCGTCTCGAAGCGCAGGTTCGTCTCGACGGTGCCGAAGATCTTGTGCTGGACGTGCAGGGGTTTCAGGCCGAGGCTGTGGATGTCCTCGATCCAGGGGTCGTGCATGACGGGCTCGATGACGCCGTGCTCCACCACGTCGCGGTAGATCAGGAACCGCATCGTCTTGCGGCGCTCCTCGTCCAGGGGCGGCAGCTTCTGGCCCCGGGGCGCCTTCGTCTTGCGGGCGTCCCGGAACGCCTTCTCCAGCAGTTCGTCGATGACCTCGGCGTAGTCGCTCTCCGCCTCCGGCGTCAGCACGTCGGGGGCGTGGATGAACGCCTGGTAGCGCACCGCCTCGTAGAGGGCGGCGTCGGCGGGGTCCAGGTCCGGTTGCAGGGCGACGTACTTGGGAAACAGCCCCCCATCCAGTTCCGTGAGGTGGATGAAGATGGGGTCGCCGACGGGGTAGAGGAAGTTGTACGGCTTCTCCCCCTTCAGGTCGCGGCTGAGCACCGGCGTCCACACGGGCTCCGGCCTGCCGCGCTCCCGCAGGGACTCGACGTAGTGCCGGACGTGCGGGAACCGCCGCTGGATTTCCTCGAAGGTCGGGGGGTCGGGGACGTCGTATTCTTCCACGGGAGCCTCCTCCGGGCGCGCTCCTCGGTCGCTCCTGGCTTTCTATCTGGTGTCGCTTCTCTTTTTCTCTCTTGGGTTCTCAGACGACGGACTTGATCTCGATGACGATGCCCAGGCCGGGCTCGACGCGGAAGCCGATGACCTCGCCGAAGCGGCCGGGGGCGCGGTTCATGCGCTTGACCACGATGCGACGGCTGGCGCTGGCGCCCGTGAGCTCCATGTCGATCTGGATGAGGATGTCCGCCGCCTCCTTGAACGTCGAGGCGACCTCGTCGGGCACCTGCCCCTGCTCCAGGGTCAAGACGACGGTCTTGCCCATGCTCGTGATGCGCTTGAAGAGGTACAGGACCGCCTCGATCTCCTCCGTCGACTCGAAGCCGCCGCCGCGGGCGCGCAGGTGGTCGAAGAGGAACTTGCTGAACGTGTCGAACAGCACCACGTCCTTCTCGTACATGCGCCGCGCCTTGGCGATGCGCGTCAGCAGCTCGGCGCGGGGCGCGCGGGCGCCCAGGAGGGGGTGGACGGGGATGAAGACGAGGCGCTCGTCCATCAGCGGCTCCGTCAGGTCGTAGCGGAGAGACTCCATCTGGTTTAGGAAGCCCGCCGTGGTCAGTTCGGTGCTGACGTAGCTGATGCTGGTGTCGTGCTGGAGCATCCCGTAGACCATGCGCTGGCTGATGATGCTCTTGCCGGCGCCGAAGGGGCCCTCGATGACGACGAGGCTGCCCGCCGGGATGCCGCCGCCCAGCCGCTCGCACAGGTCGTCCCGGTCCAGGCCGAAGTCCAGCACCGTCATCCGATGAACTCCAGGGTGTCGTCGATGCCGTTGTTGCTGATGACGCGCAGCGTGTGGTCGCCGGGGTCGACCGTGAGGTCGTTTACCGTGATCTCCAGGACGGCGCCGATGCTCCACGTCTCGTCGTCCGTGCTGCCCAGCACGTCGTAGGTGACGTCCTCGCTGGCCCGGCCGTCGAGCAGCACCGTCGTGTCCGGCGCCGTGAGGGTGACGGAGCCGGTGTTCTTGACGTACACCACCAGCGGCGAGGTCGCCACGTTGTTGGGGTCGTTGATGATGGTGATGTCCGTGCGCATCTCGTCGCCGAGCCGGTCGCCGCTGCTGCGCACGTCGTCGCTCAGGTCGCCGATGACGGCGGCGAAGACGCCCGCGAGGGCGGCGGCGGCCAGGGTGGCGCCGATGAACAGGATGGCCTCGGAGGCGGCGCTGCTGGCCATTAGAGGGGCCACACCTCCTTCGCTCCGTTGCCGGCCACGACGACGATGCTGGTGGGGGCGGGGGAGATCGGCAGGAAGATCACGACCAGCTCAGAGCCGGGCGTCCAGAGGTCGCGCGTCGCGTCGCCCTCGATGGCCGCGCTGAGGATGACGTCGTTTTCCCAGGTGCCGCCGACGATCCAGTCCAGTTCGGAGGCGCGCAGGGTCGTCTCGCCCACGTTGGTGGCTGTGACGGTCAGCGTGTCGACCCCGGGGGCGTAGAGCACTTCGTCGATGGACATCTCCGTGTCCACGCGCTCGGCGCGCAGCCGGTCGGCCTGGCGCTCGGCGTCCTGGAGGCTCTCCTGGGCTGCGCGCCAGTCCTGGAAGAACACGCTGGCCCCGAACATGCCGGCGACGAGGAGGATGGTGGTGGCGGCGACCGGTGCGAAGCCCATCTACTCGCCCTCCATCCACCACTGCGCCTCGTCGTCCCAGCGCAGGGGGTCGTCGCTGCCGAGGCCGGAGCGGAACAGGCGGTCCAGGAAGCGCAGGTTGCGGCGGTGCAGCCGCGCGAGGTCGTGGGCGGGCATCTCCACCTCGGCCCACGTCAGTCCGGGGCGGTGGGGGGCGACGCCCTCGGCCAGGTGGCGCATCCAGCCGTGGTGCTCGGGGGGGATCCAGCCGAGGCCGGCGTAGTGGTCGATGAACAGGTGGATCTCGGAGGGGTCGCCCTCGCGCGCCAGGCGCTCGAACCAGCACAGGGCGATGTAGGACTCGCGGCTGCGGCCGGGCATGTACAGTGCGGCGGGGGGCGTCGGGGGCGGCGCGTAA
>JANQNI010000097.1 GCA_028289805.1 Thermoplasmatota archaeon
CTCACCCCCCGTGCCCAGCTTCCTCCCCCACCTGGTCGCACCCCTCCTCTTCGCCCTCGCCTTCCTCCCCATGGAGCGACGGCAGATCCTCCTCTGGGCCCCCCTCGTCTGGGTGCCCGACCTGGACTTCTTCTTCGCCAAGGACCTCCACCGCGCCGTCCTCGGCAACGTCTGGTGGCCCCTGGCCACCCTCACCGCCCTGCTCGTGCTGTGGCGCCGCCGCGACCCCACCGCCCGCCTCGGCGAGTACGCCTTCCGCCCCGGCGCCCCCGGCGCCCTGCTCCTCGCCACCTACTACCTCGCCGGCCACGCCCTCATGGACGTCTTCGCCGGCGGCGTCCCCCTCCTGTGGCCCCTCTCCACCTACAGCCCCTACCTCCACTTCAGCATCCTCGTCGACACCGAGACCGGCCAACCCACCGTCACCGGCGACGGCGGCGTCCCCCCCGACATCCCCGAAATCACGCCCGTCTACGAATGGTTCAGCCCCATCGACACCGCCGTGCTGGCGTTCCTGGCGGTGGCGACCGCGGCCCTGGCGGCGTGGTGGCTGCGGCGGCAGCGTGTGGCACCCCCGCCCGTGGTGGTGCAGGGGGAGGCCGTCGCGGCGCCCATCCACAAAGAATAAGCCCCGCCCCACCTGAAGCAAGCCCGTGCACCGGGCCCTGCTCGCCACCCTCCTGCTCCTGCTCGTCACCCTCGCCGGATGCAGCGGCAACAGCGACGCGGACAGCGACGGGGACGGCCTGCTCGACAGCGAGGAGGAACGCGGGTGGACCGTCGTCGTGGACCTCCTTGGTCGCCGCGTCGAATACCACGTCTCCCCCGACCCCACCCTGGAGGACACGGACGGCGACGGCCTCGGCGACGCCTTCGAGTTCCAGACATTCCCGCCGCTGGACCCCACCAAGGCCGACACGGACGGGGACGGGCTCACGGACTGCCAGGAGGCACTGCACTCGAACCGGGCGCAGTGCGAGAGCCTGGAGTGGACCGGCAGGACCGACGGCGGCACCGGCACCGACCCCGCCAACGCCGACAGCGACGTCGGCTTCAGCCGCTACGTCACCAACACCCTGGAATTCCGCGACGAGACTGGCACCGTCCAGACCCCCGTCCCCTGGGGCGACGGCATCCCCGACGGCGAAGAGCTGGCAGGATACGACGTGCAGCTGGGCGACGGACGCTGGCGGACCGTGCAGACCGACCCCCGCTCCGGGGATTCGGACGGCGACGGGCTGGAGGACGGCGAGGAACGGTTCCTGTACGGGAGTGACCCCACCGTCTTCGACACGGACGGAGACGGATGCAAGGACGGCCTGGATCCGTTCCCGGCGCGGAGGGAGACGTACCGGCTGGGGCTCGCATCCCTCGAACTGCATGACCGCGGCGCCGTGGACTTGGTGTTGCAGGCCAACATCGCCGAGCACGCCTTCCTGCACCCGGACGGCGGCCATCGCCTCCAGGGCCCGGGCACCCACGACATGGGCGCCCTCGAACCCGACGCTCTGACGTGGCGCTCCTGCCGTGCCAGCCCCCTCGACCCCTGGATGCGCGTCCAACTCCAGACCTACCACGAGGACGACGGCCTCCAGCCCTTCGACGTCACGTCGACCAACGTCCCCACCGACGACGGCCGCATCGCCCCCTTCGTCTGGTGGAACCTCGCCGCAGGCACGTTCTCCTGGGAGCACGAGGGCGAGACGTTCGACGGACCCCTGGTGTGGACCGGCGCCGACGCCACGCTCACCTGGCACCCCCGCGTCGAATGAGGCCCTCGACCAGAGGCACTGACTCAAGTGGCGCAACCATAACCCTTATTGCGCGTACCCCAAGTGGGACCGCGATGAGGGGGGCCGACCCTGTTGGACCCCGTCAGAGGTGAAGACCATGAAGACCCAATCTCGCATCGCCATCGGGGCCATCGCCGTCATGGCCATGATGATGCTCTCCCCGATCGCCATGGCCCAGACCGTCACCGTGGACAGTGCCAAGACCAAGGATCAGGTTCCCCCCCTGCTCCCCGAGATCGAAACGGCACAGGTGACCCTGGCGTACAAGTACGACTTCGGCAACCCTGTCACTCCCGTCGGTGGCGCCAGCCAGACGACGGCCACCGCCACCATCCAGATCAAGTGCACTGACCCCAACATCATCGTCACGGGGCCCGAGTCCACCACGTTCAACATCAGCCCCACGGAAAACAGTGGCGCCAGTTCGACGTTTGAATACGAGTCCAAGTTCACCATCGCGGTTACCCGAGACCTGCCCGGCCTGAAGCAGATTCGCTGCAACACGGAGTCCTTCGTCGACGCCATCCAGGGCGGCGGCACGGCCCCCATCGCCGACAAGTCCAACACGGCCCCCGGTGCCTTCACCGTGAGCGCCAAGTTCTACTCCGTCGTCCAAGCCAAGGTCGCCCAGCAGATCAAGCAGGCCGGCCCCCAGAAGGACGTTCCCTTCGAAGTCCAACTCGACAACTTCGGCAACGCCCGGACGCAGATCAACTTCGAGATCAACGAGCGCCCCGGCGGCGACAAGTGGAGCGCCGTCGTCCCCGACGACGTCATCCTGGACAGCCCCGCCAGCGGCGGTGCCAAGACCTCCGACACGGCCGTCTTCACCGTCACCACGCCGTTCAAGAACGGCTGGAACAACGAGCAGGGCACCTACCGCCTCAAGATGAAGACCTTCGCTGCTGACGACCCCACCCAGGAGGGCGTTGAGCTGTTCACGAATGTCCTCGTCCGCGTGCGCGGTGTCTACGTCCCCAGCCTGGAGCCCTTCGTGATGGTCGGCGCCGTCATCGGCAGCGCCCTCATCGCGCGCCAGAAGCTCCAGTAATCGGGCTTGGTCTTTGCCTCACCTTCTTCCCCCCTCCCCTTTGAAGAGGTCCCATCGTGCGTCCTTCCTGGCTTATGGCAGCTGCCCTCGTGCTCCTGACCGTGCCATCGGTTCCGGCCCAGAACTACGAGTTGCTGCAGATGGCTGTGGAAGCGGACACAGACTTCATCGTCATGGAGCTTGGCGGTAGTTCCTCCGTCTTCGTCACGGTGCGAGACGAATCCCGAGACGGCACGGCCGTCGTCCCAGACAGCCCCCAGAACCAGGGCCTCCCCCACAGCCTCTCGGTCAAGGCGGAAGTGCTCGGCGACCAGCCACGCGGATGGTCCGTTCTGGACCCTGCCTCCACAAGCAGCCGCAGCGGCCAGGAGAACCGGTTTGAGGTCATCTTCCTCAACACGCCCGCTGCAGAGAACCCGTTCTTCTCAGTACGCATCAACGTGACCATGGAAGGGCAGGGCGGCCAGGAGATCAACCAGTATCTTCTCGTCACCGCGTACACCCCCGGCAGGGATGGCTTCAATGCCCAGGTGGCGCGCTCGTTCCAGGTCGCGCCCCAGGGGATTGAGTCGATTCCCGTCAAGGTCACCAACATCGGCCTCTACCCACGTACCTTCGACTTGGAGGTGGCCGACAACCCCTGCAACGTCCTCGTCTCTCCCCCGTCCAGCATCGTCGTCGGAGGCAAGGCGACGGAGGAGGTCTTCGTCACGGTCCAGGGACCCACGGACAAGTTCCTCTACCTCACGGAGGCGTGCTCGATCACGATGCGCCTCGTCCCCCAAGACAACCCCAACATCGACCAGACCGTCATCCTCGGCGGCCAGGTCAACGGGGCCTACTTCAACCCCATCTGGGGCTTCTGGGCCACGGGGATCCTCCTCGCAGTCATCCTCCTCGCCCTCGTGGTCGCCGACCGCAAGGCCCGCATCGAGGAGGAGATCCTCGGCAAGCCGCAGAAGCCGTGGACCATCCCGGTCGAGCGCGTGTACCTGGACCACCTGAAGGAGCGCGACCCCCGCGCCCACTACGTGGTGCGCCACTTCCTGATGGAGGAGGAGTACCAGTCGGCCCTGCTGTGGTACAAGGAGTTCAAGAAGGGCACTGCCGGCGCCCGCTCGAAGGAGCGCCTCGTGGTGGCCCAGGAGCACAAGGTGGACCGCTTCGAGGCGCGGTGGAAGAAGCGCATCGCGGCGCCCGTGAAGGCGTCGGACCGCTTCGAGGCGCGCCTGCAGAAGAAGCTGGACCGCAAGGGCAAGGGCGCCCTGCGCAAGCAGCACCGGAAGTGGCGCAAGACCACGAAGAAGATGCAGGCGGCCCACGAGGCGAAGGTCCAGAAGGCCACGCAGAAGTGGGAGAAGGCCGCCGCCAGGGCGCAGAAGAAGGACAAGCCGGTGCCCGAGAAGCCCGTCTTCCCGGAGCCCGACTATCCGCCGGAGCCGAGCCAGGACCGCCTCCTGCTCGCAGACCACCGCTGGAACAAGAAGGCCGAGCGCCGCCGCCGCAAGGCGGTCAAGAAGCAGGGCAACCTGGAGGTCAAGTTCGAGCGGAAGGAGGCGAGGCTCCTGCGCAAGGTCCGCCGCAAGGTGGAGAAGATCGCCCGCAAGCTCGACGATCCCGACTTCGCCGCCGAGCACCCGCTGCTGGGCGGCAAGGCAGCCGCCTCGGCGGTGCGCAAGGAGCAGGCAGAGTAGTGCCTACGACTCCGTCGGCGCCAGCCGGACGCGCTTGATGTCGTAGTTCATCGGGCAGTCGATCTTCGCGCCGACCTCCTCGATGGCATAGCGGACGCCGGCCTCGGCGCCGGGGTGGCAGAGCTTCCAGTTCGCGCACTCGGGGTAGCCGCAGTCGACGGGGTTCCACGTGGCGGCGGTGCCACGCAGGTGCTTGGGGGCGATGCTGGTCTCGAAGCCGACGCGCTGGACCTTCACGACGGCGACGCGGCCGCCCTCGTGGAGTTCGCAGGGGTGCTTGACGTCGCGCACCCCCTGCACCTCGTAGACGCCGCCGGGGTGGAGGTTGAAGCAGAGCTGGCGCACGGGGCAACCCTCGCAC
>JANQNI010000140.1 GCA_028289805.1 Thermoplasmatota archaeon
GCGACCTGTCCTGCATCTCCCCCGAGGGGACGCGCAGCCACGACAGCCGCCTCTACCGAGGCCGCACCGGCGTGGCCCGGTTGGCCCTGGAGATGCGCGTGCCCATCGTCCCGGTGGCGATGGTGGGCACCTTCGAGGCCAAGCCCAAGGGGCAGAAGGGCATCACCAAGGGCGTGCGCACGCAGGCCATCGTGGGCGAGCCGCTGGTGTTCGAGGAGGACTGGGGCAAGCAGGAGGACCGGGAGGCGTGCCGGCGGGTGACGGACCGCGTCATGGCGGCCATCGCCGACCTGTCGGGCCAGGAGTACGTGGACGCGTACGCACCCAACCCGGTCTACGAGGCCAAGCGGCGCGCCCGCGAGGCGGAGGAGGCCGGAGGGTCGGCCGGTCCGGCAGGAACGGAGCCGGGGGCCCCCGAGCCGGACGCAACCCGCAAGTAGGCACGCAGCCTGGCCCGCGCCGTGATCCTCGGCGGCCACAACAGCATCAAGGGCGGCCTGCACAACGCGGCCATCGAGGCGGCGTCCATCGGCGGCGAGACGATGCAGATCTTCTGCAAGAGCCAGCGCCAGTGGAAGGCCAAGCCCATCGAGCCGGAGCAGGCGGCCCTCTTCCGGGAGGAGGTCGCCCGGGCGGGGCTGGAGCGCGTCATGGTCCACGACTCCTACCTCATCAACATGGGCACGCCCGACGACGCGAAGCGGGAGAACGCGTACCAGGCGTTCGCCACCGAGCTGGAGCGCTGCGAGGCGCTGGGCGCGGCGTACCTGAACTTCCACCCCGGCAGCCACACCCACCCGTCCAAGCCGATGCGCGACGACAAGGCCGAGCGGGAGGCGTGCCTGGACCGCATCGCGGCGTGCATGACGCGCGCCCTGGACGACTTCCCCGACGGCAAGACGATGCTCGTCATCGAGAACGCCGCCGGCCAGGGCACCAACGTCGGCAGCACGTGGGCGGAGGTCGGGTACCTCGCCGACGCCGTGGGCGACGAGCGGCGCGTGGGCGTCTGCGTGGACACCCAGCACGCCTGGGCCGCCGGCTACGACTGGGTGGACGACTACGACGCCGTCTGGGACGACTTCGACGGCCAGGTGGGGCTGCGGCGCCTGGTGGCCTTCCACCTCAACGACTCCAAGCAACCCCTGGGCGCCCGCGTCGACCGCCACGACAACATCCCCACCGGCCACCTGGGCGAGGCGTTCTGGCGGACCCTCATGACGGACGGACGCTTCTCGGGCGCCGCCGGCTACCTGGAGACGCCCCTGGAGGACGGCGACGTGGGCACCTACAAGCGGGAGCTGGCGTACCTGCGGGCCCTGCGCGACGGCACCGAGGCCGCCCTCCCGTCGCTGCAGGCGGCGTAGCGGCTCCCGTTGCCAGGAGCGAAGCGGACAAAGCCGGCGAGACCCCATCGTGGGCCATGGCCAGACTCGTGCGCCACGAGGCCCAAGGCCCGTACAAGGTGGAGGCCAGCGACAAGGACCAGTACGTCTGCGCCTGCGGCCTGAGCCAGAACAAGCCCTTCTGCGACGGCAGCCACAAGGCCACCCTCGACGAGGACGAGGCATCCCTGTACCGGTACGCGGGCGACGTCCGGGACGGCGCCCGGCGCGTCGTGGAAGCGTAGGAAGGAGGAAGGGGCGGAGCGCGGCGAGGGACTCAGGCGTCCTCGACCGGCTCGGCGAAGGCCAGCTTGCCCTGGAGCCGCGTGATGCGCACCCGGAGGGTCGTTCCCTCGGGAGTCTTGGGGACGATGACCGTGTAGCCCTCCATCTCGACCTGGCCCTCACCACGGGGACCGACGCTCGCGATGGTGACCTCGAGCACGCCGCCCTCGCGCACCTGGGCGCCGGCCTCGGCGCGGCGCTGGCCCTTGCGGGCCTTGACGGGCTGGTGGGCACCGCACGCCTCACACTGGAGCATCAGGACGCGGTCCTGGCGCTGGAGCTTGGTGTCGGGGCTGCCGCACTCGGAGCAGCGCACGTACGTGGCGACGTAGTCGTCGAGGCGGCTGCCGATCTGGTTCTCGGTGACGCGGCCGGTGAAGATGAGGCGGTCGCCGTCCATCTGGCCCGCCGTACCCAACTGCTGCAGCAGGTACTTGGAGAGGTGCTGGTCCTCGCGGCGCACCGCGTTGACCATCTCGCGGAAGTTGCGCAGGATGGTGAAGCGCCCCTCCTTGATGATGTCCGCCGGCGGCAGCGTCCAGCGCTCGCCGGAGGCCAGGGTCTCGGGCAGCGCGGAACGCGCCTTGCCCAGCAGGGCCTGGTAGTCTTCGAGGGTGCTCATGGGCGGGGCCAGGAGGGCTTCGTATTTGAGCGGGGGCCTTCCGGGCGGGGCAGGAGGGAGCGGGGCGAGGAGGAGGCCCGGCGGGACGGCGCGCGCCTCAGGCCGTGACGGCCACGGGCACGTCCAGTCCCCGCCGCTCCATCGCCGCGCGCACGAGGCCCAGGAACAGGGGGCCGGGCGCGTCGGGGCGGCTGTTGAACTCGGGGTGGAACTGGCCGCCGATGAAGTACGGATGCACGTCGCGGGGCAGCTCCATGACCTCCATGATGGGACGGTCGGGCATGCGTCCGCTGAAGACGAGGCCGCCCTGCTCCAGCCGCTCGACGTAGTCCGGGTTCATCTCGTAGCGGTGGCGGTGGCGCTCGCCGACGCGGGTGGCGCCGTACAGGTCGGCGGCGAGGCTGCCGTCCTTCAGGTCGCAGTCGAAGTTGCCCAGGCGCATGGTGCCGCCCAGTTCCTGGATCTCGTACTGCTCGGGCAAGATGCAGATGACGGGGTGGGACGTGTCGGTGTCCATCTCCGTCGAGTTGGCGCCCTCCAGGCCGCACACGCTGCGGGCGTACTCCACGATGGCGAGTTGGAAGCCCAGGCAGATGCCCATGAAGGGCACCCGCTCCTCGCGGGCGTAGCGCACGGCGTCGATCTTGCCCTCCGTGCCCCGCTGCCCGAAGCCGGGGCCCACCAGCACGGCGTCGGCGTTCTTCAGGTCGGCCCACGCCTTGGGGTCCTGCGCCTCCAGCGCCTCGCCCTCGACGAAGACGATGCGGGCCTTGCAGTCCAGCGCCGCGCCGGCGTGCCGCAGCGCCTCGTTGATGCTGAGGTAGCTGTCGGCCAGGTCCGTGTACTTGCCGACGAAGGCGACGGTGACCTCGCTCTGGGGGCGCACGAGGCGCCGCACCAGGTCACGCCACCCGTCCAATTCCGGAGCATGCACGCGCTCCCCGAGGCCGAGGCGGTCGACGACCTTGTCCGCCACGCCCTGCTCCTCCAGGATCAGGGGCACCTCGTAGATGCTGGAGCAGTCGTGGGCGCTGACGACGTGGTCCTCGGGCACGTCGCAAAACAGCGCCAGCTTGCTGCGCGTGTCCTCCTCCAGGGGACGCTCGCAGCGGCACACCACGAAGTCCGGGTGCAACCCGATGGCCTTCAAGTCCCGCACGGTGTGCTGGGTCGGCTTGGTCTTCTGCTCGCCCACGACGCCCATCACGGGCACGAGGCTGGTGTGCAGCAGGACCATGTTCCCGTCGCCCACCGTCCGGTGCAGCTGCCGCACCGCCTCCAGGAAGGGCGCGCTCTCGATGTCGCCGACCGTGCCGCCGACCTCGACGAGCACCACGTCGGCCTTGGAGCGCTCCCCCGTGGCCTGGATCCACTCCTGGATCTCGTTCGTGACGTGGGGGATGATCTGCACCGTCTTGCCCAGGTAGTCGCCGCGGCGCTCCTTGGCGATGACGTGCCGGTACACCTTGCCCGTCGTGATGTTGTTGTAGCGGTCCATGTGGATGTCCAGGAACCGCTCGTAGTTGCCCAGGTCCAGGTCCACCTCGGAGCCGTCGTCGAGGACGTACACCTCACCGTGCTCGAACGGGTTCATGGTGCCCGCGTCCACGTTCAGGTACGGGTCAATCTTGATGGCCGAGACCGACAGGCCGCGGGCCTTCAGCAGGCGCCCGATGCTGCTCGTGGTGATCCCCTTGCCCAGCCCCGAGAGGACGCCCCCGGTGACCACGACGTACTTCGTGTCGGTCAACGGGAACCGTCCTACGAGGGGGGTGTATTTGGGGGCTTGCATCCCGGGGAGCGCGCAAGCATCGACCCACCCGGGTACCCTGCCGCGCCCCTTATCC
>JANQNI010000265.1 GCA_028289805.1 Thermoplasmatota archaeon
GGGGCGCCGGGGGGGGGGGGGGGGGGGGGGGGGGGAGGAAGGTTGGGGCCGGCGGAGCCGGAGGGACCGGGGTCCTACGGCTTGCGGATGTCTCCGAGGCCGTCGACGGGTTCCCACGAGACGACGGGCTGGACGAAGTGGTCGCACTCGTAGCGCAGGTGGGTGGTCCAGGTGCCGCCGGGGGGCAGGGCGGCGCGGCTGAAGTGGAACGCCGCGTTGCCGTCGCCGCTGAAGCTGCCCTGCATGTAGTCGCTGCCCGTGCCGGTGGACCGGTAGTCGTCCCAGGCGTCGAGGTCGATGGTGTCGGGCAGCTCCGTGCCCAGGACGGTGGTGCGGCACTCGTACAGGGGCACGCTCATCGTGCCGACCGTGTGGTGGCGCGTGGCGGTGGCGGTGCGGCCGTCCTCGCTCCACTGGGCGTTGTAGAAGCCGGTCGTCGGACCGTTGGCGTTGGCGCTGTCCAGGTTGTCCCAGTCCACGACGCGCTTGTACGCCACGTCCTGGGCGTAGTCGGCCTGGTTCTCGATGGTGGTGCGCAGGGTCAGGTCGCAGTCCTCGCGGTCGAGGGTCCACTCGAAGTCGGTCAGCAGTTCGCCCTCCTCGCCCAGGTCGACGGTGATGCGGTACGTGACGTAGCGCTCGGAGTCGGTGTAGACGTCGTCCACCTGCGTCACGGCGCCCCCGGCCCCGGTGCTCGGGTAGTGGTACGCGGAGCCGATGGCAGGGGTGTGGATGAGCCACCCCTCGCCCCACCAGCCGACGGCCAGGTTCTCGTTGGCCGCCCCGATGGGCATCTGGAACGCGGTGCCGGCGGACGCTTGGGTGCTGACCGCCGCGGAGGTGCCGTCGGTGGCCACGTCGGCGCCGTCGAGGCTCGTGCCCACCCGGAGGTCACTGTGGGCCAGGGTGGTGTCCGTGAGGACGTCGCCGTTGGCCTTGGTGCCCACGCCGAGGCTGCCGAAGTCGTTGATGCCGACGCGGACGCTGGAGCGGGTGCGCGTGGGTCCGTTCGGGTCTGCCTGACGCCAGGTGCAGGCGGGGGCGTCGAAGATCTCGCCGTCGATCGTGCGCGTCTTGACGTCGTGCTTGATGCGGACGCCGTCGGCTTCGATGCCATCCAGGGTGGCGAACTCGTAGGATGCGTGCTGGGCCGGCGGGACGAAGACGTCCTCGGCCGCGAGGTCGAGGGCGGTTTCCTCGGGCACGTCGACGCCCGTCGTCATGGGGACGGCTAGAAACAGCGTCGCGGCGAGCACGAGGATGCGTGCGCGGATGGGACCGGATTCGTGGGTCATGGGAGTTTCCTACCCGATTGGGGGTGACGGAGCCAAGGGGCCGCGGGCCATGACGGTGTGCGTCGTTTCCCTCTCCGGGTCACGAAGCGACGCCTGGCCCGGACGCGGCGCAGACTCTATCCCTCGCCCCGCCGTCGAAGTCCCATGGTCCACGCCCCCGGCGTCCGCGTTCCCCTCCCGGAGGCGGAGGCGACGCGCCGTGCCCTGCTGGATGCGGGCCGGATGCGCCTGGACCTGAAGCCGCTGCGGGAGCCGGGCGCGCTCGTGTTCCCCGTCGAGGCGGTGGGGGCGGACACGGACGACTTCGACTTCGAGCCCCGCGCGCGACGGGTCCGCCACTACACGGAGTTGCTGGACTGGCCGCCGGAGATGCTGGCCCAGGCGCCCCGCGCCTTCGACCAGATGGGCGACCTGGTGGTGCTGAAGGTGCCGGAACCCCTCTGGGACCACCGGCACGTCCTGGGCCAGGCCATCCTGGACTTCCTCCCCGGCGCCCGCGCCGTCTTCCACGACCACGGCGTCCAGGGCGAGTTCCGCACGCGCAAGCTGGAGCCCCTGGCCGGCGACGAGGACCCGGAGACCACGGTGACGGAGAACGGCGTGCGGCTGCGGGTGGACGTCACCCGCGCCTACTTCTCGCCCCGCCTCGGCGACGAGCGCGCCCGCGTCACGGAGTCGGCGCGCCCCGGCGAGCGCGTCATCGACCTCTTCGGCGGCGTCGCCCCCCTCGGCGTCCAGCTCGCTCGCAAGGGCGTCGAGGTGGTCAGCATCGACCTCAACCCCGCCGCCGTCGTGCTCGCCCGCCTCAACGCCGCCCTCAACCGGGTCCCCCTGGAGGCCCTGCACGGCGACGCCCGCGCCGTCGCCGCCGGGCTCGCCCCCGCCGACCGCGTCGTGATGAACCTCCCCCACGGCGCCAAGCACTTCCTCGACGTGGCCGCCGCCGCCACCAAGCCCGGCGGGACCGTCCACTATCACGAGATCCTCCCCGACGCGGAGCTGGAGCGTCGCACGCGGGAGCTCGTGGACGCCTTCGCCGACCTGGGGCGCCGGGCCACCGTCACGAACGTCCGCCACGTGCGCGCCTACTCCCCCGTCGAGGGCCACTACGCCCTCGACCTCCTCCTGGAGGACCCATGACCCCCAAGCGCTTCGACCTCGTCACCCTGGACCTCGACGGCACCCTGCTGCCCGACGACACCGCCTTCGCCGTCGTGCTGCGCGCCAACGGCCGCGCCGAGGACGTGGCCGAGAGCGACCGCCGCTTCTTCGCCGGCGACCAGTCCCTGGAGGATGCGTTCTGGGAGCAGTGGGCGTGGGTGCAGGAGTTGGCCCTCGCCGACATGCACCGCGCCCTGCGCAAGGCGGCGTGGCTGCCTGGCATCGGCGCCGGCGTGCGCCGACTGCGCGCCGCCGGCATGGACGTGCGCCTGCTGACGGACCAGCCCAGCGTCCTGACGGACTTCCTGGGCCGCTGGGGCCTCACGGACGCCGTCTGCTCCCCCTGCACCGTGCGCGACGGCCGCGCCGTGGACGTGGAGGGGCGCTTCGACAAGTGGGCAAACCTGCGCGCCGTGCTGGGGCGGGAGGGCGTCGAGCCCGAGCGGGTGTGCCACGTGGGCAACGGCGCCAACGACGTGCCCGTCTGGCAGCACGTGGGCGCCGGCGTCGCCGCCTTCGCCGAGCCCGACGTGGCGGCCGAGGCGACGGTGGACGCGGGCCGGCCCGCCGACCTGGGCGCCGTCGTGGACGCCGTGCTGGCGCTCTAACAGCCGACGATGGAGTGGATGCGGAAGTCGCCCGCG
>JANQNI010000323.1 GCA_028289805.1 Thermoplasmatota archaeon
ATCGCACCCGTCACCGCGCCCCCGCCGCCCGTCGAGAACCTCTTCGCGTTGCCGACGCGCATGGTGGTCGACGGCGCGTGCGGGACGACGACCGCGCAGGCGGTGGTGGACCCGACGCCGGGCGCCGACGCGGACGCCGCAGGCCCCGCCTCGTCGAAGTCCTTCACGTGCCGCGTGCAGGTGGAGAACGGCCTGGGCGCAGCCCCCTGGAACGCCTTCTGCGTCGGCGCACGGTAGTCTGCCTACGACCGCCAGAACACGGCCGTGTGCCCCCGCCGGTCCACCAGCACGCTGTTGGTGGCCTCGGCGAGGCCCTCGGCCTGCGCCTTCTCCTGCTCGTGCTCGCCGCCCTCGGTGGCCGAGCGCAGGAGGCGCACCTTCACCCGCTTGTCCTTCTTCAGGTGTCGGTCCAGTTCGGCGGCCATGCGCATCTCCACTTCGATGCGGCTCGCGGGTCTCTTGCAGGATGGGTGGGCGCGGAGGGTCGGCGATGCTGCGCCCCTCGCCCACGGCTTAGGGGCTCTATACATTCGGTGCAAAGTTCGAAATGATTAACCGCCTGCGTGCCAGTCGCGGCTTGAACGGTGTATCAATGTTGTATCGTATTCTAGAAATCTCGCTGGCCCTGATGCTAATGGGTTCCACCATGGTCTCGGCCGAAGCGGAGAACACGCAGGCAGGCGACTGTGTCCGGATCAAGACGAGCGAAGTCGTGGAGGCTATCGAGCAGAAGGAAGTCGATGGCAATGTGGTCTCCGTCCACTCCGACCCCGTCACCTGCTTCCTCGGCATCGAACCCTAAGTTGTAGGGCGGTGCGGGGGCCTCAAACGGTAGGTCATGCCCGCCAGAACACGGCCGTGTGCCCCCGCCGGTCCACCAGTACGCTGTTGGTGGCCTCGGCGAGGCCCTCGGCCTGCGCCTTCTCTTGCTCGTGCTCGCCGCCCTCGGTGGCCGAGCGCAGGAGACGCACCTTCACCAGCTTGTCCTTCTTCAGGTGCCGGTCCAGTTCGGCGACGGTGGCGTCGGTGACGCCGTTCTTGCCGACGGTGACGGCGACGGACAGCTTCTGCGCCTCGGCGCGCTTCTCGTGGAGTTGCTTGGTGGTGAGGGGGTTCATGGGGATTCCTCCCGGCGCGGCGCCAGCGGCCGCCGGTGGACGTGGCCGCAGCGCAGGCAGGTGGTGGTGATGCGTCCGGCGCGCAGGCGGACGCGGCTGGATCCGGTGGTGCGGTAGGCGCCGCACTTGCGGCACACCTGGGCCTTCTGGTCGGGGTAGAGGGGGACCTGGTAGCGGCGCGCGACGCGCAGGGCCAACTCGCCGTAGCGGTCGGCCAGGTCGGCGTCGGGCCCGCCGGCCTCGCTGCGGGCGGCCAGCAGGAGCCGGTGGATGCGCTTGCGGGCGAGGTGCTTCTCCTCGCCCTTGTTGCGCCGCTTGGCCACGCCGTTTCGACGCCGGTCCTCCTTATCAGGGTGCCGGGGGTGGGCGCCGCGTGCGTCGGGCGCCGAATCCGTGGGACCGCTTCTACCGGTACCACGAGGCGCCGTGGCGGGGGGAGCGTCCGGTGGCGGACCTGCTGCCGCTGCTCGGGGACGGGCCCGTCCTGGAGTTGGGCGTGGGCAACGGCAAGCTCCTGCGGCCCCTGGCTGCGGCGGGGGTGGACGTGGTGGGGCTCGACGTGAGCTTCCACCCCCTGCGGCGCCTCCTCGGTGGGGGCGTGCTGGCCGACGCCGCCGCGTTGCCGTTTGCCGACGGGGCGTTCTCCGCCGTGCTGGACGTCCACTGCACGGGGCACCTGTTGGCGGCGGGGCGGGCGCGGGCCTCCGTGGAGGCGCTGCGGGTGCTGCGGCCGGGGGGCGTCTGCGTCGTGGAGCGGCTTGCCCCCGACGACCTGCGCTCCGGCAAGGGCGAGGCCGTGG
>JANQNI010000356.1 GCA_028289805.1 Thermoplasmatota archaeon
GGCGGGACTCGCCGTGGCACGAATGGACGCGCCGAGGTGGCCTCGCTGCTGTCGAGCGAGGGGGGGGGAGTTGGAGGGGCGGGGACGTCGAGTCCTACGGCGTGTAGTCGTTGCCGGAGCACGAACCGTCCAGCGGCGTGTTGCGGTCCTCGACCTGGCACATCGTTGGTTCCAGAGCCTCGGGGACGAGGTCGCCGTCGGCGTCCACCATTTCCCGTGTGTCCTCCATGGCATCCTCCGCGTCTTCCGCGAGTCTCAGGGCGATGCTGACGGCGAGTCCAACCACGGGCCCCGCCTCGTCCAGAACCAAGCCCACGATGAGGATTGCCTGATCGACGCCGTCCATCACGATGCCCGTGACGACGCCAACGATGCTCGTGTCGGGGTGCAGGACCAGGTCCGTGTTGGAGGCGCAGTGGGCGTGTCCTCCTGTGTCGATGCTGTTTGCGGTGATGACACGGCCGCAGACGGCTGATTCCAGGGCGTCGGGGATTTGGTCTTCGTCGCCGTCCATCATTTCCCGCGTATCCTCCACAGTGTCCTGTGCGTCCTCTACGGCTTCCTCTGCGTCTTCCACGAGTTCCAGGGTGGTGCTGACGGCGAGCCCGACCGTGGATTCCGCCTGGTCCAGAACCAAGTCCACAATGGGCACTGCCTGGTCGATGCCGTCCGTCACGATGCGCGTGGCGAAGCCGACGACATCGGTGTCGGGGTGCAGGGCCAGGTCCGTGTTGGAGGCGCAGTGGGCGTGGCCCCAGGTGTCAATGTTGTCTGCGGTGATGGTGCGGCTACAGACGGCTGATTCCAGGAAGTCGGGAATCTGGTCTTCGTCGTCGTCCACGACCCGAGGGGTGGATATGCACACCTGGGTCGGCTCCCGCAAACAGGTGGGGTCCCTCAGGCATGACGCTGAAGGCAAGCATTCTTGGATCCTGTCTTCGACCCGTTCCACGCTGTAGAGGAGACATGGATAAAGTGGGAGGCACAACCCGATGGGGTCAACACAACCGTATCGCTCTAAGGGGTCGCAGGGGAGTTCGATGTTGGCGGCCGCACCCGCGGGAGCGGCGGCGAGCCCCGCGAAGGCGGTCAGGAGCAGGCTGAATGCGACGAACGTGACGCGCATGGCGGCTCCATGGGCTTCGGATGGTTCATGTTGTTGGATACAGACGGTCCACAGGCAAACTCGCTCTCCGAGGGGCCGCACCAACGGCTAAATAGGGAGCGTTCGTCGCGCGACCTGGTCGCCGCTCCGAGAGGAGGCGGGCTGTCCATGACCGTGAACCCCCGGCCCTGAGTCGGGGGTGAGGAGACAGAAGAACCATGTTCGTCCGATTCGAGACTCCCAAGGAGCTCAGCACGCAGACCTACGAGGCCGTCGAGCGCGCCCGCACCACCGGCAAGGTGGCCAAGGGCGCCAACGAGGTCACGAAGAACATCGAGCGCGGCAGCGCCAAGTTCGTCGTGATGGCCGAGGACGTCACCCCCGAGGAGATCCTCGCCCACGTCCCCCTCCTGTGCGAGGAGAAGGGCATCCCGTACGGCTACGTCCCCAGCAAGGCCGAGCTCGGCGCCGCCGCCGGCCTGCCCGTCGGCACCGCCGCGGCCGCCGTCGTGGACGCCGGCACCGCCGGCGAGTCCGTCGAGGACGTCGTCAAGAAGTTCAGCGCCCTCAAGGCCTGAGGTGAATCCAGATGGCTGACGAAGTATCCACCGAGCTCGACGCCTTCCCCAGCGAGGTCGTCGAGGTCATGGGCCGCGGCGGCATGACCGGCGAGGTCCTGATGGTCAAGGTGCGCGTCCTGGCCGGCCGCGACGTGGGCCGCATCATCTCCCGCAACGTCATGGGTCCCGTCCAGGTGGGCGACACCCTGATGCTGCGCGAGACGGAGCGCGAGGCCCGCAAGCTCGGGGGTCGCAGGTAATGGAGCGTGTCTGCTCCTACTCCGGCGATGTCATCGAGCCCGGCACCGGTCTGATGTACGTCAAGCGCAACGGCGAGGTCTACCACTACAAGACCCGCAAGTGCTTCCGCGAGCACCAGAAGCTCAAGCGCGTGCCCCGCTACGTTCGCTGGACGAAGCAGGCCCGCGAACTGAAGCAAGAGCGCAAGGCGCAGCTGTAGCTGCCGTCGTCTCCCCCTTCCTCCTCCCCCTTGGTGCGCGCCGCGCACACCGCCGCGTTTTGGCGTCCACTCCGGGTTCGTGCCTCGAAGGTCGGGGCTGCGGCGCGGGATGGGTTGTGCAGAAGTCCCTAAAGCGTGGGATTCAGCACTTGAATGTTCTGGCTACCCTGGGAACGCTGAAGACGGTTCAAGACCCCCTCCCCCTGCCCCTCTGTGATGCGTGCCCGCACACTCGTCGCCACAGCAAGCATGATCCTGGCCGCCCTCGCCGTCGCCCCCGCGTCCGCCTCGGACGCCCTGCAACCCGGCTGCCACGTCCGTGACCAGGAGTTCGAGGGGCCCTTCGGCACCAACCGCGTGGAGGTGGAGCACAACTGTCGCACCACCGTGACCCTCAACGAGGGCATCCTCTGCCTCGGCGGCTCCGTGGGCAAGACCGAGGTGGAGGTTGGTTCCGTCACGCTGGTGTACTACCACTGCGAGAACCCCAACCAGGGCGGCTCTGGCCTGGACGGTCTGGTCGTGGCCACCTCCGCCGCGCAGCCCTGCCGGGAGTTCTTCGGCACCTCCGTGCTCGTCCAGGTCGAGACCTACGAGGACTGTAGCGCCGGCGTCCACCTCGTCGACGCCTACCGCGTCTGCCGCAACCTCGCCGGCTTCCACAGCGACCGCGTCTGGGCCACCGCCGGCCCCCTGACCGCCTCCGTCGGTTCCTGCTTCCCGGACTTCGTCGCGGTCGCTGTGGAAGCCGGCGAGGTTGCGGCAGACGCGGTAGGCGTCGACGAGGTGGACGCCGGCGCTACAGTCCTCGTAGGTCTCG
>JANQNI010000360.1 GCA_028289805.1 Thermoplasmatota archaeon
GAGGAAGGGCCGGGGGCCCGGTCTGCTCGGCGTAGTAGCTCGCGTCATCCGGACCTGCTTGCAGGTCCGGAATCCGCGTCGTAGGGCTCGCTCGTCCAGCCGTGCAAGCACGGCTGGAGTCGGGAACCCTCCTCGCTCGCTACACGCCTCGTTCTACTCGGCGTAGTAGCTCGCGTCGTAGGGTTCCGGCTTCAGGCCCTTGCGCTCGCGGATCTCCTTGGTGACCTTGTCCTGGAGGCCCATGTCGAGGATCTCGAAGCCGAGGTTCTCCGTGGACCAGATGGCGCGGCCACCCGTGGCGCTGCGGATCGCGCCGGCGAAGCCGAACATCTCGGCGACGGGGCACTTGGCCGTGATGGTCGTCGAGTCACCCTCCTGCTCCATGTCCTGGATGAGGCCGCGGCGGCTCTGGAACTCCCGCGTCGCGTTGCCCATGACCTCGTCGGGGGTGGTGACGACGGCCTTCTGCATCGGCTCGATGAGCAGGGGCTTGGCGACGGTCACGGCGCCGTAGCACGCGTTGCGCACGGCCGGGATGACCTGGGCGGGACCGCGGTGGACCGCGTCCTCGTGGAGCTTGGCGTCGGTGAGCTTGAACAGGACACCCTGCATCGGCTCGCCCGCCTTGGGGCCGGCCTTGACGACCTCCTTGAAGCCCTCGATGATCAGCTCGAAGGTCTCGTGGAGGTACTGGATGCCCTTGGTGCCGTCCACGAGCATGCAGGTGCCGTCGATGGCCTTGACCTTCTTGGCCATGTCCTTCTCCCAGCCGTACTCGTGGCTCAGGGTCTGCTCCAGCTCCTTGGCGTTCTTCTTCGCGTCGGAGGGGATCTCGTTGTCGTGCAGGCCCTTGATGATCGCCTCGTCCAGCGGCTCGGCCGTGATGTAGAAGCGGTTGTGGCGGTTCGGGGACTTGCCCTCGAACGGCTGCGGGCTGGCGCCCTGCACCGTCTCGCGGTAGACCACGATCGGGTTGCTGGCGATGATCTCGAGGTTGTAGTCGCGCTCGATGCGGTGCTGGATGATCTCCAGGTGCAACTCGCCCATGCCGCTCATCAGGTTCTCGCCGGTCTCCTGGTTGATGGAGAGGACGAGGCTGGGGTCGCCCTTGGCGACGCTGCGCAGCGTGTCGACCAGCTTGGGCAGGTCGCGCATGTGCTTGGCCTCGACGGCGACGGTCACGACGGGGTCGCTGACGTGGACGATGCGCTCGAAGGGCTCCATCTCGGGGTCCGAGGTCAGCGTCATGCCGGCCATGGCGTCCTTGAGGCCCGTCACGGCGGCGATGTTGCCGGCGGTGATCTTGTCGACCGCGATGCGGTCGCTGCCGATCATCACGCCGACCTGCTGCACGCGGTTCTTGGTCTTCGTGCCCGCGATGAACAACTCGTTGCCGCGCGTCAGGCTGCCGGAGAACAGGCGGCCCACCGCGATCTCGCCGGCGTGGGGGTCCATCATGATCTTCGTGACCATGAACGTCGTGACGCCCTTGGCCTTGGCCTCGCGCATGTCCACGCCGGCCTGGCTGTCGTGGTCGCCGTGCCAGATGTGGCGGATGCGGTAGTCCTGCGCCTTGGCGGGGCTGGGCAGGGAGCGCACCACGGTGTCAAGCACGACCTCGGCGATGGGGGCCTCCTTGGCCAGCGTCTTCTCGTCGCCGGCGTTGCACAACTCGAAGATGCGGTTGAAGTTCATGCCGCTCTTCTGCATGTACGGGACGCTCATGCCCCAGTTGTGGTAGGCACTGCCGAACATGACGGTGCCGTCCTCGATGCGCACGCCCCACTTGCCCTTGAACTCCTTGGGCAGGTTGGCGTTGATGAGCTGGTTGACCTTGTTGATGTGCTTGACGAAGCGCTCCTGCATCTGCTGGGGCGTGACCTTCAGCTCGTTGATGAGGCGGTCCACCTTGTTGATGAAGAGCGTCGGCTGCACCTTCTCACGCAGGGCCTGGCGCACCACGGTCTCGGTCTGCGGCATGGGGCCCTCCACGGCGCACACCAGGATGATGCAGCCGTCGACGGCGCGCATGGCGCGCGTCACGTCGCCGCCGAAGTCGACGTGGCCGGGGGTGTCGATGAGGTTGATGAGGTAGTCGTTGCCGTCGAAGGTGTGCACCATCGACGCGGAGGCGGAGTTGATGGTGATGCCGCGGGCCTGCTCCTCCTCGTCGAAGTCCAGGGCACGCTGGTCGCCGGCCAACTCCTCGCTCATCATGCCGGCGCCGGCCAGCAGGTTGTCGCTGAACGTGGTCTTGCCGTGGTCGATGTGCGCCGCGATGGCGATGTTGCGGATGCCGTCGAGATTGTCCATGATCTCGGTGGCCTTCTTGATGTTGTCTTCCTTGCGTCCCATCGGGTCACCTGCGGGGTCGGATGTCGCCCCGGCCTGGAGGGGTCCTGGCCGTGGCTCGGTCTGGCCCGGCGGAGCCGGAGACGGAAAAAAGGGTATGGGTCCGTTGGGTCGGGAGCAACAGGGTGTGGGGGTGGTGTGTCGGGGGCACGCGTTGGCGCCTTGACTCGACTCGCCACGTCCGGGCGAACCGAATGCAGCCAAAGTGCCGGCGTTTGCTCCACAAAACACTGCATCGACGCGTCGTACGGGCTGCGACGACATGGCATCGGCGAACGTCTCGACGGCTCGCACCGTGCAACCGCCGCGCCCCGGCCCGCCAGGGGGTGTCGACGCTGTCCGGCCTTGAGCGCATCCAGGCCGCCCTCGACACCTCCGGCGCCATGGCCGTGGGGGAGATCGCCCGCGCGTCCCACCTCGACCGCAAGACGGTCCAGTATCATGTCCACAAGATGGAACGCCTGGGCGTCGCCCGGCGCCTCCGCTGGGGGCGCCACGTCCTCGTCCACCTGTCTGGCGAACCTGCTCCGGCGGCCGTCGCGCGAAGATTGCGCGGAACCACCGGCGGCCGGCGGCTCCTGCGCCAACTGGTCGAGGGTCCCACGAGCCGGGCCGAACTCGCACGGCGAGCCGAAGTCCCCTGGAAGCAGGTCGCACGAACGCTCTGCGCCCTGGAGGGTCTGGACCTCGCCGAGCCCGTGGCCCCGGCCGGACGAGCCTACGCCGCCACGAGGCGGCTCCGGATGCTCCTCAAGCAGCTTGAATCTGGGTAATTTGTAGCTAATCTGGGCCGATGGATCGGCCCAGATTCGCCTGTTTTTCCGAACTTGGGGTATGGCAACTAAGTACCGCCCACAAATCATCGACCGCCCAAACGGGCAGTGATACGCATGAAGACCACGCTGTACGTGGCCGTCCTCGCCCTCGCCCTGGCGAGCTCCGGCCTGACCACTGCAAGCAGCCCCCATGGCGGGGAACCGACTCCCGACTTCGTGGAGGTCCACGACGGCGCGTACATCGTGCCCTCCGGCGACCTCCGCGTCCTGGAGGACACCATTCGCATCGAAGCCACCACCATCGACGTGCAGGGGACGCTCCAGGCGCCCCTCGCACAGCACGATGGCGCGACCATCGAACTCGTCGCCACCGATCGCATCACCGTCGGTGGCGCCATCCTCGGCGCCGACGGACGCAGCCACGGCGGCGTCGATGCGGCCATCGCCCCCGACGGCGGCGACGGGTCCAGCATCATCCTCCGGGCGCCGGAGATCGTCATCGAGCCCGGCGCGTACATCCAGCCTGGCCACGGCGGACGCGGCGGTGCTGCCCTGCCCACCATGGACCTCGCCGGCGGTGCGGTCCGGGGCGGCGACGGTGGCGACGCCGGCTGGATCGTCCTCGACGGCCACGTCGTCTCCCTGCCCCCCATGGGGGGCGTGGGTGCGGCCCACCTCGGAAACGCCATGGGTGGCGACGGCGGCCAAGCCCGAGCCACTGGCACCGGTGCCAGCGCAGCCCATGGCGGCGACGGCGGCCACTACGGCACCATCCTCGCCACCGGCAACGCCACGGCCGAAGACCTCGGGGGTCGTATGCATCATTCTGTGGCCGCCTCTGCAAGCAGAGATCTCATCCCTGCGTCCTGGATTGACTCCCTCCTCGGCCTGTATGCGGACCTGTACTACTCGATTGTCCCGACCCACCCGGGTGGAGGCAACCTCCCAGACCTGGTCCCCGCAATCGACTGCATCGGCGACTGCAACCCCGACAGCCCCCCCGTCATCGTCCTCCAACTCATCCGGGGGGATGGACCCTGCACCGGCGCCGACGGTGCCGACGCCGACAACAGCGGCGCTGACTACGGTGGGGCTGCTGGAAATGGGGGGCATGGTACATCGACCGGCCATATC
>JANQNI010000374.1 GCA_028289805.1 Thermoplasmatota archaeon
GGGGGTCGGCGGCCCCGGTCATGGCTCGGGGGGGGTCCTGTGGACGCGGAAGAGGCACGCCGCATCGCCCAGGGTGAGGGCGGTGGGGCGCTCCACGCGGCAGCCGGGCTCGACGCGGTCGACGGCGCCGGCGACGAGGTTCTTGCACAGGCGGCAGGCGTTCTGGCGCACGGCGCGGGCCACATCCGGGTCGTCGTTGGCGCGGGCCGTGGAGCGGATGTGGAGGGCCTGGGGGCAATGCGTCACCTGCACCTCGCCCTCGGCCGCACCGGCGCCGTCCTCGGCGCCATCTGGGTCGTCGGCGAAGGCGCGTCCGCCGGCCTCCAGCACGGCGCGGGCGGCCCCCACGGGATCGTCGGGCAACCGCCCGGCGGCCTCCATGAGGGTGTAGACCTTGCCGCCGACCTCGGCGGCGCAGGTGCGCAGGACGTCGTGGACCGTCTCCTGGGGGAGGTGGTTCGTGAGGTAGTCGACGAAGCTCGTCAGCAGGAACGTGTAGAAGGCGTAGGAGAGGTCGTCGCGCTCCCCCGGCGCAGGCTCCCGCGTCACGGGGCACTCCGCGTCCGCCGTCTCGGGGCGGGGTCCGCGGCTGCGCACCACGAAGTCGCAGTGGGGGTCGCCGAAGAGGATGCGGGTGCGCACGTCCACCTCGTACCCCGCCTCCGGCGCCAGTCCGGCGTTGACGCTGCCCTGGTATGCGGCGCGGTGCAGGAGGCAGATCATTGCCCGGGGGAAGTCGTCCAGGCCCTCGAAGGCGTCCTGGAACTCGCACTGCTTCAGGCGCTTGACGGCGCGGCGCTGCGTCGTCTCCAGCATCTCGAAGTCGGTGCCCGTGACGCGGCTGACGACGTTCATGGGCGTCAGGGCGCTGACGGCGCCGGCGCCGGGGTTGCAGGCGACGAAGTTCCGGTTCATGTACGCGGCGTTCATGGCCCCGAAGCGCTCGATGGAGGCCGGCAGGGTGCCCAGCACGGCCCCCTCGCCCACCCGCTCGAAGCTCTCCTGCATCAGCGTGGCCACCAACTCCAGCAGCGTCCGCGTCGCTTCGCGGGCGTCGCCGCCCGCTGGTTCCCCCTGCCCCGCCCCATGCATCCGAGCCACCGCGCGAGGGGATGCCTGAGGCTTGATAACCCTCCGCATCGACGTTTTATGAGCGTGGGTGGTAGGGATGGTTGGTCGACCTGGCCGCCGGAGGCGAAGGGGTGGCGACGATTCGCGTCGTGGTTCCAAGCGCGGGCGCGCACACGCGGAGCGTCGCGGCCCACGTGCGTTCCCTCCAGCAGGCGGGCCGCTGCGTCGTCCTCGTCACCGCGAACCGCCCGTACCAGACGCTGATGGAGCGCTTCGAGGCCGACGGGGTGGCGGCGCAGGACGTCTTCGTCGTCGACGCCGTGAGTTGCCTCGACGGGGGTCATCCCCCCCAGCGGCTCCCGAACGCCCTGTTCCTACAGTCCCCCACCATGCTGGAGATGATCGCCATGCGCACCGAGCAGGTGCTGGCACGCCTGGGCGACGGCGCCCACGTCGTCGTCGACTCCCTCAACGCCTTCGCCCTCTACAACGGCTCGAGTCCCGTCCAGGAGTTCGCCCACTACGTCGCCAACCGCCTGCGCAGCCGCGGCGTGGACGGCGACCTGCTGGTTCTGGACGACCCGCAGGGGCACGCCCTGGCGGAGGCCGTGGCCGGCTTCACGGACGCGCGGGCGGAGGTCGGTGCGTGAGCCTCCGCGCAGCCGCTCCGCCCCGCCCTCCGCCCTGGTTCCTCCTGGTCCTCCTGCTCCTGGTCGCGCCGCAGCAGGCCGGCGCGCAGGCCGACGCCCCGCCGGGGGGCGTGGACGTCCGCGTGGACCTCTACCGGGCGGTGGATGCGCGCAACCTGGTGACGGAGGACCCGTGCGGCGGGTCGTTTCGCACGGACGCGGACGGGCGTGGCTTCCTGTACCAGGAGGCGGACGCGGTCGACGCTCCCCTCGTCCCCCCGGGCCACGGCAGCAGCGGCTGCGGCCAGGCACGCCTGGGGTTGCTGCTGCCCCCCGGTGCCGCCGCCCTGCACGTGTCGTTCCTTGCCGACCGTCGCGTGGAGACGTTCCTGGAGGGCGACGACGCCGGCGCCACCGAGCAGGGCGTGCGCGTGCGCGACCTCGACTCCGGCCGCGTCCTCCACCAGTGGGAATACTTCGCCCGCGACGAGCACGACCGGGAGGGCGCCCTGCACGGCCCCGAGGCGGTGGTCCTGCCCGACGGCACGCGCAACGTCACCCTCGAGTTCTACTTCCTCGACGTGCCCCCCCTCGACGGGCAGGTCCCCGGCTCCGAGCCCCTCAGCGGGCGCGCCTTCTCCAGCTACGTCCACGACGTGGCCGTGGAGGTCCGGGGGGCCTTCGCGCCGCCGGCGGACGTGCGCCGCTCGGAGGGGCGCGAGGGCACCCTCCTGCTGGAGGAGGTGCGCGTCTCGCTCGAGGTCCCCGAGGGGCCGTCCGGCTTCGCGGCGCTGCCGCGGGTCCGGGCCGGGCCGGACCTGGATTTCTCGTTCCTGCGCCTCCCCGACGGCCGCACCGTGGATGCGGCGCACAGCCTCAACGCCACCGCGCTGCGTGGGCCGCCTGCGGTGCTCGCCTCCCGGTCGAACGACGCCCTCGAGGTCTTGGCGAACCCCGCCCTCGCCCGCGACGGGGGGCCGGGCCCCTACGTGTTCGTGTTGCGGGACGTCGCCGACGTGCGCGTCCACCCCGCCCTGCTGCCGCTGGCCGGGGTGTTGCTGGGTGCGCCGCTGCCGTTTGCCACCGTCGCGTTCCTGCAGGCGCGTGTCTTCGCCCGCGACGCCTTCGGGGCGTACCGGCGCGCGGCGCGCAACCTCATGCTGGGCGTCGTCGTCGTGTTCGTCTACTACCTGGCGGTGGTCGCCTCCGCCCTCGCCGCGGGCCGCCTCGACCTGATGGGGGTCTGGCCCCTGCCCCTGGAGGGGGTCCTGCTGTACGTGCAGGCAGGGGCGGCGGTCGCCGCCTTCGCGGTGCTGTGGCTGTCGGCGCGGGCGCTGTTTTGGATCACGCGGCCGGGGGAGGCCCAGCGGGCGCGCGAGGATGCGGGGGACATGCACCCGGGGTACGAGGACGACATGGACTGGTAGTCGGCGCGGGGCCGGCGCTCGGCGTTCAGACGATGCGCTCCAGCGTCTCCAGCGTGAAGCCGTGCTCGCCGATTTCGTAGGTGCTGACGCCGACGCCGGTGGTGCGGTTGCGGACCTTCTTGACGAGGAAGTAGCGCTCGAACCTGGTGCCCCGCCGCGTCATCTCCAACTCGATGAGGCAGTCCGAGAGCAACTCCAGCCGCCGCTCCGTGGTGGCGCCGTGGGCCCCCTTGGCCACCACAAGCAGGAGCTGGCCGCCCGCCTTGGCGTTGGCCGCCTTGAGGGCCGTCAGGCTGGCCACCACCTGCTCCACCGGGTAGAGGTTGAGGAAGAAGTCGATGGAGTGGACCACCATCCGGTCCGGCGTGTGCAGGCTCGCGTAGGGCCGCAGCAACTGCCCCAGGTAGTCGCGGTCGGCCGCCGCCTCGCGGGTCTCCTGGGCGCCGTGGCCGCCGCCGGTCGACCGGGCGGGGCTGCGGCTACGCAGCAGGTCCCGGCTGCTCGCCCCCTCCACCAGGTCGCGGGGGTCGAAGGGGCGCCTGCGGGGGG
>JANQNI010000009.1 GCA_028289805.1 Thermoplasmatota archaeon
CACCGGCGCAGGCGGTCCACCACGAGGGGGTTCACGGGGAGGCTCCAGGCGGGCGTCGCGGCGACGTTCGCGGCGCTCGACGGGGAACTGGACCGCGCCGCCCTGCTGCTGATGGCCGGCTACGACCTCGTCCTGGTGGGCGTCGCGTGGCTGCTCTGGCCCTTCGCCCTGGAGGCGGACTGATGCGCCGGACCGCGCGCGGGCGGACGCCGGCTCCACAACCCCCAAATCCCGCCCCGCCTGGAGCCTCCCCGTGAACCCCCTCGTGGTGGACCGCCTGCGCCGGTGGAGCCTGTACGGCTTCCTCGCCAGCGGCGCGGCCCTGCTCTACATGACGTGGTTCACCACCCCCGACTGGTCCTACCAACCGGAGGTGACGGCCCCGCTGACCCGGAAGATCCTCTTCTACCACCCCGCCAGCGCCTGGGCCAGCTTCGCGGCCTACTTCGTCGTCTTCGCCCTCAGCGTCGCGTACCTCAACGAGCGCGAACTGCGCTACGACGGCGCCGCCCGCGCCGCCGCCGAGGTCGGCTTCGGCTTCAACACCGTCGCACTGCTGACCGGAACCTTCTGGGGCGTCCAGGAGTGGAGCCGCACCGGCCAGAGCAGCCTCGCCACCGTCTACTCCGAGCCCAAGGTGCTCGTCGTCGTCGTGATGTGGTTCACCTTCGCCGCCTACCTGCTGCTGCGCCGCTTCGTCGAGGCCCCCGAGCAGCGCGCCCGACTCTCCGCGGTCTTCGGCGTCCTCGGCTTCGTCACCGTCCCCATGGCCTTCGCCACCAGCCGCATCCTCCAGACCAGCCTCCACCCCGACATCGCCGGACCCGGCAAGAACCCCGACGCCGCCGTCGGCCAGGCCACCGGCATCGCCATCGGCTGGAGCATGCTCGTCTTCCTGCTCCTCTTCCTCCACCTGTGGCTGCAACGCCACCGCATCCTGCTGCTGCGCGACCGCGTCCTCGACGTCGAGGAGGCGGAGGCGGGCACGGGAGGTCCCCATGGTCCGTGACGCAACCACGTTCTTCCTGAGCTTCGCCGCCGTCTTCGGCGTCCTCGGCTGGTACCTCCTCCGGCTGGAGCGCCACGTCACCCGACTGCGCGACCGCGTCGACGCCGCCGCCACAATCCTCAAGAGCCGGGAGCGGGACGAGGGGGACGAAGCATGAGGCTGCGCACGCAACTCATCATCGGCCTCACCGTCGTCCTGCTCGGCGTCGGCGTCCTGTCGCTGGGCCTCGTGGAGCAGGAGAGCAACGTCCGCCAGGTCGTCGACGTCCTCGCCGCACCCGACGCCCACGACGCCGGCGACTACGTCCTCGTCGGCATCCCCCAACCCGAACAGCTGACCAGCTTCGGCAACGGCGGCGAGGCCGTGGCGCAGGAGCCCAACCCCCGCCACAGCAACACCACCGTCCACCACACCACCTGGACGGCCGGCGACGGCACCCCCCGCGTCGCCACCCACACCCTCACCGTCACCGGCCCCGACGCCGACGGCACCACCCACTGGAGCCTCCGCAACGAGACGCGCCAGCCCGGCGTCGGCCTCGTCGCCGACCCCACCTGGAGCCACTGGACCGTCGAGGGCCCCCACATCGTCGTCCTCATCGAGGGCTTCCCCGACGAGGCCGGCGTCTCCCCCGCCCTCTTCGGCGTCTACCACGGCGTCCTGCGCGACCCGCTGCAACCCAAGCCCAGCCAGTTCGAGGGCCGCCTCGCCACCCACGCCGGCGGCGTCGCCCTGCCCGACGGCGCCGTCGTCTTCGAGGTCGACGAATACACCGCCGGATGCAGCAGCAAGTTCATCCCCGAGGACCACCGCGAGGAATACGCCGACGACGCCGAGGGCACCGAGTACGCCGAGGCCGAGTACGCCGAAGGCGCCGGCGACGCATCCGCGTAGGCGGCCCCGCCTGGGGAGAAGCGGAGCGTCCCCAGCCGGTTTTTTCAAGGCCCCCCGACTCGCGCGCCCCGATGCGCACCACCGCCGTGTTCCTCCTGTTGGCCCTCGCGCTGGCCCCCGCCGCCCAGGCACAGGACGCCAGCGAGGAGTACCAGTTCGACGAGTCCAGCTTCGTCCGCGTCGCCGTCGGCGACGTCCCCCGCACCAACGCCACCGAGGAAGACGGCCTCCTCCACGTCGTCGAGTACGTCCGCCTCGACCACGACGGCAACCAGACCCAACTCACCTTCGACGCCGAGCGCGCCGGCGGCGACCTCAGCGTCGGCTGCGACTGCGGCAGCGCCAGCCGCAGCGGCGACACCATCACCGTCGGCAGCGACGTCGAGGCCGGCGAGGTCGTTGTCGCCCTGACCCACAGCCACCCCTTTGCTGGCAGCGCCTCCGTCCCCTTTGCCTTCGAGCACGACGACGTTGTCTTGAGGTTCTTCCTCGCGCCCGAGTACGGCGTCAGCAGCAGTGCCAAGGCCACCATGACCTTGGGCGGCCTCGGCTTCAATGGCACGACCACCCAGTTCGCCACCACCGACGCCTGGTTCACCGTCCACGCCGCCGGCATGGACGCCCACGCCGAGTCCGAGACCATCATCCGGGAAGTCCCCGTCGGCGACGGCGGCATCGACGCCCTCAGCGTCGTGGTCGGCCTGGTGGCCGGCGTCGCCCTCTGGTTCGTCCTCGTCCAGCAGGGCATGGTCCAGAAGCGCCGCAAGCAGGAGGTCGCCGTCGCCGCCCACAAGGAGGTCGCCTCCCAGGACTCCAAGGAGGTCCTGGAGGGCCGCAAGCGCCTCCTGATGGCCGCCCTGAAGGACCTCGAGATGGCCCGCATGAACAAGGAGGTCGACGACGCGGCCTACGACGCCCTGAAGGCGGAGTTCAAGAAGAAGACCGTCACGACCATGCGCGCCATCGAGGAGGCCTCGTAGAGGCCGACGAGGGCGCGCGGTCGTGGCGGTCCGGAGCGAGTCGGACCGAAGGTCCGACTGGCGACGGGTGGTGACGGACCTGCACGCCACCGAGGCGGCGCAGTAACCCCTCGGTCCCCTGCTCCTCCTCTTCCCTCCTTGCCCCTCGGGGGCGCTCGAGGCCACGGCCCAACCGCTCGACGAAGCTCCCGCTCGGCGGAAGACAAGAGAATTCACGGCCGAAACCGTGCAAGAGAGCCCCCGGAGGGATTTGAACCCTCGACCTGCTGATTACGAATCAGCTGCTCTACCAGCTAAGCCACGGAGGCGCACCGTCCCAGGAGGGCGCAGGGCGCGCGACACAGGCACCTGATTTAAAGACGACGACCGAGTCCAACGGGTCATGGTGTATGCCCTGATCCTTGCCGCGGGCTTCGGAAGCCGCCTCGGGCACGACGTGCCGAAGGCGCTCATCGAGGTGGCGGGCAAGCCGATCATCGCGCATCAACTGGACAACCTGGCCCGGCACGGCGTCACGGACGTGTGGGTGGTGACGGGCTTCCAGGCGGATGCGGTGCGGGCGGCGGCGGACCGCCCCGGCGTGCGCTTCGTGGACAACCCCCGGTACATGGACACGAACACGAGCAAGTCGATGCTGCTGGGCCTGGAACAGATTCCCGAGGGTGGGGTGTTGACGCTCAACGGCGACGTGGTCTTCGACGACGCCGTCGTGCCGCTGGTGGCGTCGGACCCCGAAACGACGAGCCTCGCGGTCGACCCCCGCGTGTGCGGCGAGGAGGAGGTGAAGTACCACGTCGTCGAGGGGCGCCTCCAGGCCCTGAACAAGCAGGTCCACGGTGAGGGGGAGGCGGTGGGCATCAACTTCGTCGCGGCCCGCGACCGGGCGTTGTACCTGCGCGCGCTGGCGTACGTGGAGGCGGGGGCGTACTTCGAGCGCGCCATCGAGCACATGCTCCCGTTCACCGACAACCCCGTGCGTTGCGTCCCCATCGGCGACCTGCGCGCCGTGGAGATCGACTTCCCGGAGGACCTGGAGCAGGCGCGGGAACTGTTCGGGTAGTCCCCATGTCCCGGCCCCTGCCCGACTTCCTCGGCATCGGCGTGCCCAAGGCGGGCACCACGAGCCTGCACCGCTACCTCGCCGCGCACCCGGACGTGGCGATGAGCCGCACGAAGGAGCCGCACTACTTCGTCCACGCCGACGGGCGACGCGCCTGGTGCGGACCGGGGGACGACCGTTCCACGGCGGGCGACGTGTACGCGTGGGACGACTACCAGGCGCTCTTCGAGGACGCGGGGGGTCGGGTCGCGGGGGAGTTCAGTCCCCAGTACCTCGCCGACCCCGCCGTGCCCGCGCGCGTCCGGCGGCGCCTGCCCGACGCCCGCTTCCTGCTCATCCTGCGCGACCCCGTGGCGCGGGCGTACTCCAACTTCCTCCACCTGCGCCGCAACCACCGCGAGCCCGTGGCCGACTTCGAGCAGGCCCTGGCGCTGGAGGACGAGCGGCTGGCGGCGGGCTGGGAACCGTTCTGGGGCTACCGGAACCAGAGCCGATACGGCACCCACCTGCGCCCCTGGCTGGCGGCCTTCCCCCGCGACCGCTTCCTCGCGTTGAGCCTGGACGAACTGCGCCGCGCCCCGCGCGAGGCCCTGCACCGCGTCCACGACTTCCTGGGCGTCGCCCACCACGACCCCGACTACGAGGTCCACAACGCCGGCGGCGTCGCGCGCGTCGAGTTCCTGCGCCAGCGCCTCCAGAGGGCGGCCCCCTTCGGTGGCGCCTCCCGGTACGTTCTGCCCGCGTTCCTGCGCCGCCGCCTCCACCGCTCCCTGCGCCGCCTCAACGCCCGCTACCCCCCCATCGACCCCGCCACCGACGCCCGCCTGCGCCAGGAGTTCCTCCCCGAGGTGGAGGCGGTGGAACGCGCCCTCGGCCTCGGCCTGGCGGCGTGGAAACCCCGCCCCGGCGGGGCCGCCGCCCCGTCCCGACCGGCGCCTTGAAGTCGCCCGCACCCTGGAGCGCACCGCCATGGGGCAGACCGACGCCGCCGGCAGACGCGCCCCCGAGGGCGGCTTCCGCGGCCACGGCCGCCTCGGCAGCAAGGTCGTCGTGGTCGTCGGCTCCCAGGGCGTCGGCGCCGTGCTGGGCTACGCCGCGCTGCTGGCCATCGGACGCTACTACGCCCCCGGCGCCTACGGTGCCTACCTCTTCGCCGTCAGCCTCGTCGGCATCGCCGGCACCCTGTTCCAGCTCGGCTTCACCCAGGCCCACCAGCGCGAGATCGCCCGCGGCCTGCCCATCCCGGACGCCCTCGGCGTCTACGCCCGCATCCGCATCGTCCTCGCCATGGCCATGGCCGGCACGCTGCTGCTGGCCTTGTGGTTCTGGCTGGGGCCCCTCGGCAAGGGCTTCACCGGCGCCACGAGCCTGGCACTGGTTCTCATCATCCTGGCCAGCAGCCTCGTCGGCTCCGGCCGCCGCATCGCCACCGACACCTGGGTCGCCCAGGGCCGCGTCCACCGCGCCGAGTGGTGCAACGCCGTCGACAGCCTCACCTACGCCGCCCTCGTCGTCCTCGTCGGCCTCGGCTTCGGCGCCGCCTCCGGCCGCTGGATCCCCGCGCCCGGCCTCGGCACCGCCGTCGCCGACGCCCTGGGGCTGGCCGCCGACCCGGGCATCCTCCTCCTGGCGCGCTACATCGCCCTGGCCCACTTCGCCGGCAAGGTCGCCGCCGTCCTGGCCGCCTCCGCGTGGTGGCTGCGCGACGGCACCCGCGTCGGCCCCTGGGACCCCGCCCTCGCCGTCGAGTACCGCCAGTTCGCCCTCCCCGTCGCCCTCACCGGCGTCCTCGCCCTCGTGCTCCAGCACACGGACGTGCTGATGCTGGGGTACTTCTGGACGACGCGGGAGGTCGGCCTGTACGGCGCCGCCCAGCGCCTCGCCAACATCGCCCTCCTGGCCAACATCGCCATCCGCGGCCTCCTGATGCCCTACTTCGCCAGCCTGCTCGGGCGCGGCGAGGGCGAGCGCGCCAGCCGGACGTTCCGGCAGGTCGAGCGGTTCCTGCTGCTGGCCGTCATCCCCGTCGCCCTCGCCATGATCGTCTGGGCCGAGCAGGGCATCCACATCTTCGTCGGCGACGGCTTCCTCGCCGCCGCCCCCGCCCTCCAGTGGCTCGCCGCCTGGACCTTCGTCTCCGCCATGAACCTCCCCGTGCGCGCCAAGCACCTGGCCGCCGGCCACACCCAGGTCCTGCTGCGCGCCGTCACCCTCAACGCCACCGCCAACGTCGCGCTGAACCTGGTGCTGATCCCCGACGACATCCTGGGCGTCCCCCTGGCCGGCATGGGTCCCGAGGGCGCCGCCGTCGCCACCTTCGCCAGCAGCCTCCTCGCCTACGCCTACAACCGCTACCAGGCGCACCACCACCACGGCATCGCCCTGCTGGACCGCTCCCAGCTGCGCATGTTCGCCGCCGGCCTCGCCCCCCTCGCCCTGTGGCTGTGGCTGCACGCCACCCTCCCCCCCACCGCCTACGACCGCGTCTGGGAACTGGTCCTCCTCGGCCTCTCCGGCGCCGCCCTCTACGCCGTCGCCCTCGTCGCGACGCGCGGCGTGCGCCGGGAGGACATCCCCACCCTCCGCGCCGCCCTGCGGCCCCGCAGCGTCCTCAACGAACTGCGCGGCAGGGACTAGGATGCGAAGGCGGGCGCGCGCACGAGGATGGCAGTGAACAAGGCCAAAAGGGGACCCCCTCCTGCGCCGCGCGTGGGAGGGGTTTCCGTCGTCGTCACCGTGCGCAACGAGGCGAAGAACATCCGCCACCTCCTCGACAGCCTCGTCCTCCAGGAGCACCTGCGGGAGGTCGTCCTCGTCGACGCCGCCAGCACCGACGACACCGTCGCGCGCGCCCGCGCCTACGAGGACCGGCTGCCCCTGCGCGTCCTCGAACGGTCGTGCGGCCGCGGCGAGGGCCGCAACCTCGGCGCCCGGCACGCCACCGGCGACCTGCTGGCCTTCAT
>JANQNI010000011.1 GCA_028289805.1 Thermoplasmatota archaeon
GTCTTGATAACCGAATCGGATGCTGGACGGGGCCGTTCCTCCGTCTTCTCTTGAGACGGTTCAGACGAACGGCGGCGCCTGCACGGTGGCGGGCTGGCCGCGGCCGCGCACGTCCACCTCCACCGCGTCGCCGGGCGCGACGCCGCGGCAGTAGGCCAGCGCGATGCCCTGGCCCAGGGTGGGGCTGAGGGTGCCGCTCGTCACGACGCCGACCTCCGCCTCCCCCCGGCGCACCGCGTAGCCGCCGCGGGGCACGCCCTTCTCCTGGACGAGGCCCACCAGCACGTCGTGGTCGCCCGCGTCGCGCTGCGCGGCCAGGGCGTCGCGGCCCAGGAAGTCGTGCTCCCAGTCCACGAGCCAGCCCAGGCCCGCCTCCAGGGGGGTGCGGCCGCCGGCGAACTCGTTGCCCGCGAGGCAGTAGCCCTTCTCCAGGCGCAGGGTGTCGCGGGCGCCGAGGCCGACGGGGCGAACGCCGTGCGCCTCGCCCCGGCCCAGAAGGTGGTACCAGACGGCGGCGGCCTCCGTGGCGCGCACGAAGACCTCCACGCCCTTCTCGCCCGTGTAGCCGGTGCCGGCGACGAGGCACTCCTCGCCGTTGATCTTCATGGGCGCGATGCGGTGGAACTTCGGCGGCGTGCCCTCGGCCGCCTCCGCCAGCAGGGCGCGGGCGGTGGGGCCCTGGAGGGCGAGGATGGCCCAGTCGGCCGTGGCGTCTCGGAGGGAGAACGCCTGCGGCGCGTGCATGCGCAGGTGCGCCGCCACGACCTCGTTCATGCCGGCGTTGGGCACCATCATCCAGCGCTCCTCCTCCAACCGGAACGTGAAGACGTCGTCGACGATGGTGCCGTCCTCCCGCAGCACCGCGCCGTACTGGCCCTTCCCGACGGGCAGCCCCGAGACGTCCCGGGTGGTGACGCGGGAGACGGCCGCGCCGGCGCCGGGGCCCTCCAGGAAGAGGTTGCTCATGTGGCTCACGTCGAAGAGCCCGCACGCCTCCCGCACCGCCTTGTGCTCGTCCTTGATGCTGCCGTAGACGACGGGCATGTCGTAGCCGGCGAACTCGGTCATGGTCGCGCCGAGGGCGGCGTGCGCGTCGAACAGGGCGGTGTGGAGGGCCACGGGGCGGCCAGCGGCGGGGGCTTCAAAGGCGCTGCGTGGGCGTGTCTGCCGCTGGGCAGACAACGGCGACGGGCCGGCTGTCCTGCATGATCGCGACGCAGTCGCCGTTGGAGCAGACGGAGGGCCTCAGGATGGGGTGTCCGATGCACTGGAGGTCGGCGTCCGCTTGGGGCGTGGCGACGTCCACGTCGGCCTCGGCGGTGGGCACGACGACGGTCGGGAGGCTGGCGGCCGTGGTCTCGGCCTCGCAGCCAGAAGTCCAGGCGACGGGCCGGTTGTCCTGGTAGACCACGGTGCAGCCGCCGTGGGAGCAGACGGAGTACCTCAGGATGGGGTGGCCGGTGCATCGGGTGTCGGCGTCCGCTTGGGGCGTGGCGGCGTCCACGTCGGCCTCGGCGGTGGGCGCGACGACGGTCAGGAGGCTGGCGGCCGTGGTCTCGCCCTGGCAGCCGGCGGTCCAGACGACGGGCTGGCGACCGAAGAAGACCACGATGCAGTCGCCGTCGACGCAGACGGAGGTGGTCACCATGGGGTGGCCGATGCATCGGAGGTCTACGTCCGGTTGGGGCGTGGCGACGTCCACGTCGGCCTCGGCGGTGGGCGCGACGACGGTCAGGAGGCTGGCAGCGAGCAGGATGGGGGCCCAGCGCATGGGGCGTCATGCGGGTGAGGGTCCAAGACCGTTTCTCGGGACGTGTGGAAAATCCATACGCCGGCCCCGCGGACACCGTGGCATGGGGCAGCCCACGGGCTGGCAAGGGGAGGATGTGGGGGAGTGCCTGGCTCCGTCGGCCTAGACCCAGCAAATCTTCTCGACGAACGTCCCCATCACGTACCCGTAGTGGCAGTTGATGGTTTGGCAGGTGCCGGTGAGTCCCTTGCTGGTCATGACGCCGAAGCAGGGCGGTTCGGCCAGGAAGTCGGGGCCGATGGAGGTGTCATCGCAGTTCGGCGCCGGCTGCCACGCAAGGTGGCCACGCACCTGGCCGGAGGTGCAGGTTTGCCCGTGGTAGCAGGCGGTCGCCACGTCGCCCCGACCGTCGTGGACGCCGTAGCATTCCGGGTTGGCGGTGGCCTGGGCGGGGACGACGAGGGTCAGAAGACTGGCTGCGAGGAGGATGGGGATCCAGCGCATGGGGCCGCATCCGCCGCACGGGCTTGAGGGTGCCCTCCGTTCGTCCCCATCCTGGAGGCGGGCTAGGCCCAGCAGGCGTGGAACAGGTAGAGGCCGTGGGCGTACCAGTCCTGGCAGGGGTAGCCGGGGCAGAGGCAGGGAGCGAGGCAGTACCCCGTGAACTCGTCGTCGACCTGGACGCCCGTGCAGGTTCCGTCGTTGACGACGATGCCCGACGCGGAGGCGCTTGGGGCGAACAACAGGGCGGTGAGGAGCAGGAGCAGGACGGGCAGGGCGTGGCGGGTGGCCATGGGGGCGCATCAGGCCGGGGGACCAAGACTATTTCTCGGGACGTCCGGCAAGCGTCCGCGTCGTGGCTCAGCAGAGCTGGAAGACGTAGGTGCCGTGGACGTACCAGTGCTGGCACGGGTTGGGGCAGATGCAGGGCCAGGCGACGGTGCAGTAGCCCGTGAACTCGCCGCCGATCACGCCGCCCTCGCAGTCGCCGTGGACGAACGGCGTGGCGGAGGCGCTGGGTGCCAGGAGGACGGCGGATGCGAGCAGGAGCAGGACGGGCAGGGCGTGGCGGGTGGCCATGGGCGTGCATCCGGTCCGGGGTCCAAGGGTCTTTTTCGGGATGTATGGCGAACGTCCACGGGGGACTCATGATCCGCCGAGGATGGCCTTGACCATCGAAAACGCCTCGTCGATGTCCTTGGCGCGGCGCACGGTGTCGCCGAACCATCCCTTGTCGTCGAAGCCGAGCAGGACGACGGGGATGCCGTAGGTGCGGGCGTAGGCGACCTCGGAGAGGGTGCCGGTGCCGCCGCGCAACGCGATGACGACGTCGCTGCTCTGGACGTTGGGGCTGTTGCGGGCGAAGCCCATGTCCGTGAAGATGACGAGGTCCAGGTCGGGGGCGACGTCCCGGTTGTGGCGGTCGCCGGGGTGGAGGCCGACGCTGAAGCCGCCCGCCTCGCGGCAGCCGCGGGCGCTGGCGGCCATGACGCCCTCGTTGCGGCCGCCGTTGAGCATGACCCAGCCGTTCTTGGCGATGCGCCGGCCGACCTCGGCGGCCAGCTCCTCCGTCTCGGGGTGGTGCTCGTGACCGCCCATGACGCCGACGACGCGCTTGCGCATGACCCCGGATGCGTGCGCGGGCTACTTGTGCGATGCGACGCGGGACGACAGCACGTCCAGGAGGGCGGCGTGGGTCCCCACGACCTCGGTGGCGCCGGCGGCGCGCAGGTCCTCCTCCG
>JANQNI010000080.1 GCA_028289805.1 Thermoplasmatota archaeon
GAGGGCATCGACGCCTTCCCCCTCGTGGTCGAGGACGACTTCTTCGCCGAGAAGACCAAGGAGACCCTCGCCGCCCTGGACGCCATCGGCCTCAGCGCCGACCTGGCGCGCGCCAAGGACGGCCAGCACGTCCGCCCCGGCATGGGCAAGCTGCGCGGTCGCCGCCTGAAGACCCCCAAGTCGGCCCTGTTCGTCACCGCCGACGGCAAGGCCCCGTCCGTCGCCAACCTCCTGGGTTGCGACGTGGTGGCCGCCAAGGACCTGGGCGCCGAGCACCTCGCCCCCGGCGGCGACGTCGGCCGCCTGACGGTCTTCACCAAGAGCGCCCTGGCCCACATCCAGGAGGCGTACGCGTGAGCTTCGACCCCTACGCCGTCGTCTTCCACCCCTCCGTGACGGAGAAGACGATGATGCTGATGGACAAGAACAACAGCCTCGAGTTCCTGGTGCGCCGCACGGCCACCAAGCCCGACATCAAGCGGGCCGTCGAGATCCTGTTCGAGTGCGAGGTGGAGAGCGTCAACACGCGCATCACCAAGCAGGGAAAGCGCGCCGTCGTCAAGTTCGGCGGCGACACGACCGCCGAGGACATCGGCATGCGCATCGGAGTGTTCTGACATGGGCAAGCGAATCCTGACCCGGCGCCGCGGCGCCGCCAAGCCCCGCCTGACGAGCCCGAGCCACAAGCACAAGGGCGACGTCCGGTACCCCGTGAACTTCCACGGCACGGGCACCATCACGAAGCTGGTCCACGCCCCGGGCCGCACGGCGATCCTGTGCGAGGTCAGCTTCGAGGACGGCTCCAAGAGCCTCCAGATCGCTGCCGAGGGCGCCCGCGTCGGCAACGACGTCGTGTTCACGAACACGACCCAGATCAAGCCCGGCAACGTGACGGTCGTCAGCAAGATCCCGGAGGGCACCCCCGTCTTCAACGTGGAGGCACGCCCCAACGACGGCGGCAAGTTCTGCCGCAGCGCCGGCAACGCCGCCGAGATCGTCAGCCACGACGCCAAGAGCACTGTCGTGCGCATGCCCAGTGGCAAGTTCCGCCGCTTCCACCCCGAGTGCCGGGCCACCGTCGGCCTGGTCGCAGGCGGCGGCCGCGGTGACAAGCCGTTCCTGAAGGCTGGAAAGAAGTTCCACCTGATGAAGACCAAGGCGCAGCGCTGGCCTCGTGTCCGCGGTGTCGCCATGAACCCCGTCGACCACCCCCACGGTGGCGGCGCCCACAACTACACGCCCGGCAAGACCAGCGTGGCCCGCGGTACGCCGCCGGGCCGCAAGGTCGGCAAGATCGCCCCCAAGCGGACGGGTAAGAGGTGACCTAGATGGCCAAGAAGAAGGGATTCACGTCCGCTGGTGCCGCCCGCCGCCGCCAGAGGAAGCAGCAAGCAAGCATCGAGACCCGGCAGAAGAAGGAGTTCTCGTACCGTGGCAAGAGCCTGGAGGAACTCCAGGCCCTCAGCCTCGACGAGATCCTGCCCCTCCTGCCCAGCAAGGTGCGCCGCAGCTACGTGCGCGGCGTCACCGCTCCCGAGAAGAAGTTCCTGGAGAAGGTCGAGAAGGCGGAGCCGGGCAGCGCCGTGCGCACCCACTACCGCCACCTCGCCGTCCTCCCCCGGTTCGTCGGCAAGACGGTCTCCGTCTACGACGGCAAGGAGTTCCAGGACGTCGTCGTGATGCCCGAGATGATCGGGCACCGCCTCGGAGAGTTCGCCAGCTCCACCAAGTACTGCGCCCACAGCGGCGTCGGTGTCGGTGCGACCCGCGGCAGCAAGCACGTTCCGCTCAAGTGAGGTACGAGATCATGTCCACGAAATACAGCACGGTCTCCGACCCCGAGAAGACGGCGCGCGCCTACGGCCGCGACCTCAACTGCTCCCCCAAGAGCGGCCGCAACGTCGCCAAGGCCATCAAGGGCATGCCCGTCAGCCGCGCGAAGACCTTCCTCTCGGAGGTCTCCGAGCTCAAGACGCCGGTGCCCTTCACGGTGCGCAAGCGCAAGATCGCCCACCGCCGAGGCCAGGGCTTCGGCCCCGGCAAGTACCCGGTCAAGGTCGCCTCCATGTTCCTGAAGGTCCTGGAGAGCGCCGAGGCCAACGCGGAGTACAAGGGCCTGGACACGGACACCCTCGTCATCACGCACGCCAGCGCCTACCAGGGCACCGTGCAGAAGGCGTACATGCCCCGCGCCCAGGGTCGCGCGACGCCGAGCTTCAACCGGCTCTGCAACTTCGAAGTGATCGTCACCCAGATGGAAGAGGAGGAGAACTGAATGGCCGTCGAACGCAAGTTCATCAAGGAGAGCGTCCACCGGCTCCTCGTCAAGAACTTCATCCACAAGGAGACGCAGCGCGCCGGCTTCGGCGGACTCGACATCCAGCGCACGCCGCTGGGCACCCGCGTGAACATCATCGCGGAGCGCCCCGGCATGGTCATCGGTCGCCGCGGTGCCACCATCAACCAGCTCACGGCCGACCTGGACGCCAAGTTCGACCTGGAAAACCCCCAGATCAGCGTCGAGGAGCCCAGCGACAACCCCGCCCTCAACGCCCAGATCATGGCGGCCAAGGTCGCCGAGAGCCTGGAGCGCGGCTGGCACTTCCGCCGCGTGGGCCACTCGACGGTCCAGCGCATCATGGGCAGCGGTGCCCAGGGCGTCATCGTGGAGATCGCCGGCAAGCTGACGGGCCAGCGCAAGCGCCGCGAGAAGTTCATCGCGGGCCACGTCAAGTACTGCGGCGACACCGCCCTGGAGCTGATGGACACCGGCTACGCCATGTGCAAGAAGAAGCTCGGCACCATCGGCTGCACCGTGCGCATCATGCGCAAGGACGCGGTCCTGCCCGACCACGTCAAGCTCTACGCGCCCGGCGAGAAGGAGAAGGAGGCCATGGCCGCCCAGGCCAAGGCCGCCGCCACCGCCGCCGGCGTCGAGACGGTCGAGAAGACCGAGGGCGACAAGCCCGCCGAGGGCGAGGCCAAGCCGACCGGCGACGCCTCCTCCGACAAGCCCGCCGAGGGCCGCCGCGAGCGCAAGTCGTTCACCGTCGGAGGTGACTCCTGATGCTCAAGGCGAAGGAGATCCGCGGTATGAAGCCCGACGAGCGCATCGAGCGCCTCAACGAGCTTCGCCACGAGCTGATGCAGGAGCGCGGCGTGCAGGCGATGGGCGGTTCCACGCCCAGCCCCGGCAAGATCCGCACCCTGCGGCGCGACATCGCCCGCATCCTCACCATCCAGCGTGAGGAAGAGCTGGCGGCAGCCCAATGAGCGGCATCTGCACCGGCTGCGGCCTGCCGGAAGAGATCTGCGTCTGCGAGGACATCGCCCGCGAGCAGCAGGAGATCCGCATCTTCGTGGACACCCGCCGCTACGGCAAGAAGATGACCATCGTCGACGGCATCGACGCGGGCAGCATCGACATGGACTCCCTCCTGTCGACGCTGAAGAACAAGTGCGCCTGCGGCGGGGCCCTCAAGGAGGGCCACATCGAGCTGCAGGGCGACCACGTGCGCAAGGTGCAGAAGGTCCTCTCCGACATGGGCTTCGACAGTCGCATCGACTGACGGGCCCCGCGCACCCCTCCTCCTTCCCCCTCCCCCCTTCGACCCGGAATCTTCCGGGGATTCCCGGTCCTTCCGCCGGCACCCTTTTCCGGGTGCACCGCCATTCAAGAGTGACCGCCGCGATGAGCGACATCTTCAACGCCGCAGGCCTGCCCCCGGAACTCGCCGAATTTGACGAACTGGACTCCATCGCCAAGGAACAGATGGAGCTCCGCATCACCACCGACTCCCGGCGCTACGGGAAGTTGATGACCATCATCACCGGCATCGACGACCCCAGCATCGACGCCAAGAAGCTCCTGACCAAACTCAAGAGCAAGTGCGCCTGCGGCGGGGCGCTGAAGGAGGGCCACATCGAGTTGCAGGGCGACCACGTCCGGAAGGTCGTGGGCGTTCTGGAGGAGATGGGGTTCCACGCCCGGGCCGACTAAATCCGCTCCTGCCGTCGTTGCCTCCGTGAAGCGCAGCGTGCCCCGCCTCCAGGGCCCCGCCAAGGCCCTCGCGCGCGGGGAGTTCATCGGCCTCCACGCCACCGTCGACGACTCGCCCGACGCCGGCCTCGTGGGCCTTTCGGGCACCGTCGTGGACGAGACCCTGCACACCCTCACGCTCCGGCCGGGGGGCCCCGGCACCCGCCGCGTCCAGGTGGCCAAGGCGGCGTGCGTCTTCGCGTTCTCGACGCCGGGCTCGGACCGGGAGCCGGTGCGGGTGGAGGGCCGGGCCATCCAGTTCCGGTCGCAGGACCGGACCAAGAAGGTGCGGTAGCGCCGCCGCGGCAGACCTCGACCCCTGGTCTTCTCGGAGGTGACCCCCTCCGACCGCGTTGCGTTCCAGGCCGGTTGCTGCACGGACAAGAATCCGGGCGACGCGGCACGCGGTGGGGAACCAGAACGCCGGAATCCGGCGCCCAGGGTCGGCGAGGGCCACCATCGGCACCCTTAACAGGTCCGCCCCGGACACCAGGAATCTCGAGAGACTTCCATGTCGAGCGTGCAGCCGTCTCCCGGCACCGGCGCATCCGGCGACGCCCTGCGCTCCATCTGGCGCGACGGCGACGACGCCATCGTCACCTGCGACGCCGAGGGCGTGATCACGTCCTGGAACCCCGGCGCCGAGGCACTGTACGGGTATGGTGCGGCGGAGGCCGTCGGCAAGCCGGCGGGGATGCTCGTTCCGCCGGAGGGCGACCGGGATGAGCGGCGGCGCCTGGAGCGGGCGCTGGCGGGGCAGCACATCGAGCACTACGAGGCGGAGCGGCTGCGCAAGGACGGCACCCGCATCACGGCCAGCATCGCCCTGTCGCCGCTGCTGGACCCGGACGGACGGCCGGCGGGGGCCGCCGCCGTCGCCCGCGACGTCACGGACCGCATCCGGTCGGACACCCTCCAGAAGGAGGCCAGCTCCTACGCGCGGTCGCTCCTGGAGGCGTCGCTGGACCCCCTCGTCACCATCAGCGCGGAGGGCAAGATCACCGACGTCAACGCGGCGACGGAGCGGGTGACGGGACTCGACCGGGCGAAGCTCATCGGCACGGACTTCAGCGACTACTTCACGGAGCCGGAGAAGGCGCGGGAGGGGTACGCCCGCGTTTTCCAGGAGGGCAGCGTCACCGACTATCCCCTCGCCATCCGGCACGCCTCGGGAAGCGTCACGGAGGTCCTCTACAACGCCAGCGTGTACAACGACGAGGAGGGCGAGGTGGCGGGTGTCTTCGCCGCCGCGCGCGACATCTCCCGCCAGAAGCGGGCGGAGGACCAGTTGCGCCGGGCGTCGTCCTACGCGCGCAGCCTCATCGAGGCCAGCCTCGACCCCCTTGTCACCATCAGCCCCAAGGGCAAGATCACCGACGTCAACGAGGCCACGGAACTGGTCACGGGCGTCAACCGCCAGTCCCTGATCGGCACCGACTTCGCCGACTACTTCACGGAGCCGGAGAAGGCCCGCGAGGGCTACCAGTTGGCCTTCTCCCAGGGGAAGGTCACGGACTACCCGCTGGCCATCCGGCACCCCACGGGCCGCGCCACGGACGTCCTGTACAACGCCAGCGTGTACC
>JANQNI010000135.1 GCA_028289805.1 Thermoplasmatota archaeon
GGGACGATGAGCAGCACGCAGTCGGCCTCCCCAGCGCGCGCGGCGTCCGTGGTCGCCTCCATCCGGCCGGCCTCCCGCGCGCGCCGGATGCCGGGCTCCAGGCCCAGCTCCGGCAGCGGGTTCCGGCCCGCCTGGATGGCCTCCACGCGGTCCGGGTCCAGGTCGATGCCCAGCACCCGGAATCCGGCGTCGGCGAAGGCGACGGCCGTCGGCAACCCGACGTAGCCCAGGCCGACGACGGCGACGGATGCGGTGCGGTCCTCGACGCGGCGGCGCAGGGCCTCGGCGTGGTCCATGCCTACGCCACGGGGGCCGGGTTTTCAGGGTTGCCGGAGACGGTCAGCGTCTCGACGGGGGGCAGGTCGCGGTCGAGGTCCAAGCGCTGCTCGTGCTCGGCGACCACCTCCGCCCGGCTCTGGGTGGCCGGCTTGTCCGGGCCCAGAACGTCGCACAACTCGGGGCCGACGCTGGTGTCGTAGCTGCCGTACGTCCGCGCCAGATCCACGATCTCCATCTTGTCCAGGCCCAGCAGGGGGCGCACGACGGGGCGTCCGGCGGCGGTCTCGATGGTGCTGAGGTTGCTGAGGGTCTGGCTGCTGACCTGGCCCAGGTTCTCCCCCGTCACCACCACGTCCGCGCCCAGCTGCTCGGCGAGGCGGTCGGCGAGGCGGTAGAAGAGCCGCTTCTGCAGGACGAAGTAGAACCGGTGCGCGTCCCGGTCCTCCGCGATGCGCGCCAGCGTGTCGCCGATGCGGGCGACGTGGATGCGCTCCAGTCCCAGGCCGCGCGCCAGCTCCGTCGCCTTGCGGACGCTGGCGTCGTCCGTGAACGGCTCGAAGGAGCAGTGCAGCGCCTCCAACTCGACGCCCTGCCGCTGCACCATCGTCCCCGCCACGGGGCTGTCGATGCCGCCCGACAGGAGAAGCACGGCCTTCACGGGGCCGTCCAGACCGGCGCCCCCTGATGACGGTGCCGGCGGGGGCCGAGGGGCAGCCCCAAGTGTCGAGCGCTGCTGGCTGCGGCGTGTTCGACGTGGCCGTGGTCGGCGCGGGCTGCATCGGGGCCAGCACCGCCAAGCACCTCGCCGAGGCCGGCCACTCCGTCGTCGTCCTGGAGAAGGAACCCGCCCCCGCCCTGCACCAGTCGGGCCGCAACTCCGGCGTCGTCCACGCCGGCTACAACCTCAAGCCCGGCAGCGCCAAGGCGCGCTTCTGCGTCGAGGGCAGCCGCCGCATGCGCGCCTACTGTCGGGAGAAGGGCGTGGCGCTGGAGCAGGGCGGCATCCTTGTGGTGGCCCAGGACGAGGTCCAGACGCGCACCCTGGAGGACCTCCTCGCCCGCGGGCGGGCCAACGGGGTCGAGGTCGACCTGCTGGACCCGGACCGGATGGCCGCCGTCGAGCCCCACGCTCGCGGCGTCGCCGCCCTGCACGCCCCCGAGGGCGCCTCCGTGGACGCCGAGGGCTACGTGCGCGCCCTGGTGGCCGACGCGGAGGCGGCGGGGGCGGAGTTCCGCTACGGCCAGGCGGTCGCGGACCTGGACGCGCTGCCGGCCCGCGTGGTTGTCAACGCCGCCGGACTGCACGCCGACCGCGTCGCCGGCGACGTGGCGCGGGACGTGCGCGTCGTGCCCTTCCGGGGGTACTACGCCCGGCTGGACGCCCGCGCGGCGCCCCTCGTGCGCAGCCACGTCTACGCCGCCCCCGACCCCCGTTTCCCGTTTCTGGGCGTCCACCTCAGCCGTCGCGTCGACGGCACCGTCGCCGTTGGTCCCGGCGCCATGCTGGCCTTCGGCCGGGAGGCGTACGCGTTCTGGCGCGTCCAGCCCCGCGACCTCGCCGCCACCCTGGCGTGGCCCGGCTTCTGGCGGCTCTTCGGGGACGCGGGCTTCCGCCGCCTCCTGCCCGGCGAGGTGCGCAAGTCCCTGCGCCTGCGCGCGATCGAGCGGGAGGCGCGCGCCCTGGTGCCGGCGTTGCCGCCTGGGTGCCTGGCGCGCTTCACGGCCGGCAACCGGGCGCAGATGGTCGACCGCCGGGGCCGGCTCGTCGACGACATCGTGGTGCGGGAGACCGACGCCGCCGTCCACGTCCTCAACGCCGTCTCGCCGGGACTGACGTGCAGCCTGCCCTTCGGGGAGGACCTGGCGCAGCGGGCGATGGCCAAGCTGTAGGCCGCAGGACGCAAGCCGCCGCCTCGAACGGTTCAAGTGCCACCCCGCCTCGGCGCCGCCGTGGCCCTGCTGCGCCCCTGCACCACGTCCGCCGGCTTCATGGCGGTGCCGGAGCGCAGCCGCCGCGTGGACATGCCGGGCCTGAAGTCGGCGCTGCCGGAGCACGGCTTCGAGGTGCTGCGCGACGCCCGCGTGCTGCTGCTGGTGCGGCGCGAGGTGGACGCGACGGTCTACCACACGGGCAAGGTGCTGCTGAAGACCACGGACGCGGACCTGGCCGAGGAGGCCTACGCGGCCCTGCGGCCCCTGCTGGAGTCCCACTGGACTTAGGCGCGGCGCCGGAGCCCGCGCAGGGCGACGCCGGCAAGCCCCACGGCGCCCAGCACGGCCCCCGCGGCGGGGCCGGGGACGCTGCACGCGGGCGTGGTGGCGCCGCCGGCCCAGTCGTCCCACACCACGACCGCGTCCGAGAAGACGGCCGAGCCGCGCTCCGGGTGCTGGACCAGGAACCAGTCGCCGCTGCCGAGGCGGCCGTCGCCGTCGTCCTGGAGGGTGAGGCGGTAGCCGCC
>JANQNI010000160.1 GCA_028289805.1 Thermoplasmatota archaeon
CGGCGGCATCTACCCCGTCGTCGTCGCCACCCGCCTCGACGCCCCCCTGGACGCCTTCGAGGCGTGGCTGGGCCGCGACGCGTGGGTGTTGGAGGGGGCCCGGCCCAGCGTTTCCCTCGCCTGAGGCCCGGTTCTGGCGTCGCCGGGGCGTGGCCGCGTCCCAAAGGCTCAAACCTCCGGTCGTCGCATGGGGAACCATGAGCGATGGCTCTGTCACCATCGAACAGAAGCTCACCATGACCGTCACCGACCTGGCGCGCGAGAAGCTCGTCGTCTTCCTGGGCGACAAGACCCTCGACGACGTGGGCGTGCGCATCAGCGTCCAGCCCGGCGGCTGCTCCGGTGCCTCCTACGGCATGGCCTTCGAGCAGCAGAAGGGCGAGAACGAGGTGGAACTGGTGGCCAACGGCGTGCGCCTCTGGGTCGACCCGATGCACGCGCCGCTGCTCAACGGCCTGAACATCGACTTCGTGGACGAACTGATGGGTGGCGGCTTCAAGATCCACAACCCCAACGCCACCAGTTCCTGCGCCTGCGGGAAGTCCTTCAGCGCGTAGGCGTCCCGCACCGGTCGGCCCCGGGGGCTGCCACGCATGAGCGCCACCCTTAAGTCCAGAACGGAGTAGACACCATTAGGCTGTGCCATGCACAGCACGGCACAGGTGACGCGCATGGAACTCCACCACATCAAGGGCATCGGCCCCGCCAAGCAAACCAAGCTCCAGGACGCCGGCATCGACAGCGTCGAGGCCCTGGCCCGCGCCGACGTGGCCGAGGTGGCCGCCAAGAGCGGCCTCAGCGAAGCGCAGGTCAAGGAGTTCAAGGAGAAGGCCATCGGCCTCAACCTGCTGGAGGACGTGCGCGGCATGGGTCCGCAGACCGTCGTCGTGCTGGCCAAGGCCGGCATCACCAGCCTCAAGGACCTCTACGACGCCAGCACCGAGCGCATCGCCAAGGAAGCCCAGGTCGCCAAGGAGCATGCGCTGCAGTGGCAGGAGGAGGCCCAGAAGCTCGCCGAGCACGTCCGCGAGGAGGCCAAGACCCCCGAGGGCCGCCGCAAGCTGCTCAAGGAGGCCGCCGACGCCAGCAAGGTCGCCGCCGGCAAGACCCAGGAGGCCGTCGTCGCCCTGTACCACAAGGCCCGCGAGGACGGCGAGGCGGCCATCCAGAAGGCCCAACAACTGCGCGAGACCGCCCCCGCCCAACTCCAGGAGCTGCGCGAGACGGCCGAGAAGGCCCTGCGCGACGCCGAGGCCAAGGTCAAGGAACTCCAGGACAAGGCCCCCGACGCCGTGCAGGAGTGGCGCGGCAAGGCGGAGACGGCCGTCCAGGAGGCCAACCGCGTTGTCGTCGAACTGCGCGACAAGACCGAGCAGTTCGTCAAGACCGAGACCGAGAAGGTCAAGGCCGCCAACGAGGGTCTCCTGACGCGCATCAAGGCCCGGTTCCAGCGCAAGGTGGCGTAGGCCCCTTCGTCGTCCGCTCCCCCGTTCCTCCCCCGTTCCCTCCCTTGTCTCCGGCGACGCGGCAGCGCGTCCACGCCGCC
>JANQNI010000170.1 GCA_028289805.1 Thermoplasmatota archaeon
GGCGGCGTCGGCGACGTCGGTGGCCGCGTCGTCGGGGCGGGGGCCGCGCTGGCGCAGGAGCCTGTCGGCCTCCCGCACGGCGTCGGGGCCGTCGGGGCGCAGGACGACGCCGTGGACGCCCACCTCCAGGGTGTCCCGGAACAGCAGCGCCTCCTCGGGGCTGCGGGCGAGGGCGTACAGGGTGCCGGGACGGTCGCGGCGGGCGGCGATGAGGTTCTCCAGGGGGATGACGCGCCAGTCGGCGGCGCCCACGACGACGATGCCCTGCGCCTCGGCGGCGGCGCGCTGGTCCTCGGCGCCGCGCAGGGTCAGGACGCGTCCGTCCCGGCCGTCGAGGGTGAACGCGTCCGACTCCAGGACGTGCTCGCAGCCGGCGGCCTCGGCGGCGGCCAGCAGGTCGGCCTGGTCCTGGACGTCGCGCAGGTCGAGCCAGAGGGGGATGCGGGCGGACATGGGGGGCTCACGGGAAGATCTCGGCGACGGCGGCGACGGCCGCGGCGGGGTCGTCGTGCTGGAAGACGTTGCGGCCGACGCTGACACCGGCCGCGCCCGCCCGCCGGGCGCCGCGCAGCGCCTCCAGCAGGTCGTCGAGGGAGTCGCGCCGGGGGCCGCCGGCGACGATGACGGGGACGCCGGCGCCCTCGACGGCGGGGCGGAAGGAGTCGGGGCTGCCGGTGTAGGGGACCTTGACCACGTCGGCGCCCAGCTCCGCCCCCAGCCGGGCGGCGTGGGCCACGAGGACGGGGTCGAAGGGGTCGTGGACGTCGGGGCCGCGGGGGTAGACCATCGCGACGTGGGGGACGCCCCATTCGTTGCAGGCCGTCGAGACCCGGCCCAGGGACTCGACCATGCGCGCCTCGGTGGTGGCGCCCAGGTTGCAGTGGGTGGAGACGCCGTCGAAGCCGAGCTTCAGCGCCTCCTCGACGGTGGCCACGAGGCGCTTGTCGTCGCCGTCGGGGGCAACGTCGGTGCTCGCCGACAGGTGCAGCAGCAGGCCCAGGTCCGCGGCGTGGGGGGCGACGGCGCGGGCGAGGCCCTTGTGGACGGTGACGCAGGTCGCCCCGGCGGCGACGGCGCGCAGGGTGGCGGCGGGGTCCGCGACGCCGGCGACGGGGCCCATGCTGACGCCGTGGTCCATGGGCACCATGCGGATGCTGCCGGCGGGGCTGCGAAGCCGCGCCATGCGGACGGGGTTGTCGGCCATGACGACCCCGGCACCGGCTGTCGATATTTCTGCGTTGTTCCACAGGATTGGCGCCCAATGTACGCTTCTGACAAATGATTAAGTACGCATCTGTGCAATGGCGCCGCCATGTGGCAGGTCCTCATCGACCACTTCCGGCGCTACCCGGCCCAGGAGCGCGTCGTGCGCCTGATGATCGAGCACGGCCTCCACATCCGCGCCGGCAAAATTCACGCCGGATCGGTCGAGGTGGCCGACACCGCCGTCGCCCGCGCCGCCAACGTCGACCGCCGCATCGTGCGCAGCACCGTCGAGACCATCCTCCAGGACCCCAGCCTGGAGCGCGTCTTCACGCGGTTCCTGCCGACGCTGGACCTGAAGGACGTGGCACCGGAGATCGGCTGCGGCGTCATCGAGATCATCCCCACCAACGCCAGCCAGCCCGGCATCCTCTCGGGCGTTTCCGCCGTCATCGCACGAAACGGCCTCAGCATCCGACAGGCCATCGTCGAGGACCCCGACTTCACGGAGACGCCGCGGCTGTTCGTCGTCACCGAGAACCGCGTCCCCGGCGAACTGATTCCCGTGCTGCAGGACGTGGCCGGAGTGCGGGGCGTCACGGTCTACTGATTCCCCGCCGACCCCTCGCCGGCACCTTCAACCCCCGCACGCGGTTGCTCCCACGGTGCGAACGCCCAAGCAGGTCCGCCGCCGCTACTACCTCATCGTCCTGCTCTACAACCTCAGCGCCAGCCTCATCTGGGGCGTCAACACCCTCTTCCTCCTCAACGCGGGACTGGACCTGTTCGAGACGTTCGTCGCCAACGCCTTCTTCACGGCGGGACAGGTCCTCTTCGAGATCCCCACCGGCGTCGCCGCCGACACGGTCGGCCGCCGCTTCTCGTTTCTCATGAGCACCGTCGTGCTGGCCCTGGGCACCGTCGCATACGTCATGCTGGCCGAGGCGGGGGCGGGCCTGGTGCCCTTCGCCGTCGCCAGCGTCGTCCTGGGCATCGGGTTCACATTCTACTCGGGCGCCGTGGAGGCGTGGGTGGTGGACGCCCTGCACAGCGTCGGCGACGACGAGACCGAGACGGTCTTCGCCCGCGGCGGGCAACTCTTCGGCGTCAGCCTCCTCGTGGGCACCGTCGGCGGCGGCCTGCTGGGACAACTGGACCTCTCCTACCCCTACGTCGTGCGCGCCGTGCTGCTGGCCCTGCTCTTCGGCTTCGCGTACTGGACCATGCACGACGTCGGCTTCCAGCGACGGCCCTTCAGGTGGCGGGACGTGCCCAAGGAGGTGCGCCGCATCACGGGCGCCAGCATCGAGCACGGCCTGCGCAACCCTCCCGTGCGCCTCGTGATGCTGATGACGCTGCTGCACATGGGCTTCCTCGTCTGGGGCTGGTACGCGTGGCAACCCTACTTCCTCGGCCTGCTGGGCCAGGACCTGGTCTGGGTGGCGGGCGTCATCGCCGCCGGCCTCGGCCTCGTCATGATCATCGGGGGCCAGGTGGCCGCCGCCATCGGGACGCGGGTGCGTCGCAGCACCACCATCGCCGTGGCCGCGATCGTCTTCAGCCTCGGCATGGTCGCCACCGGCCTCGCGGGCAGCTTCTGGCCGGCGGTGGGGGCGTTCTTCGTCGGCATGACCGCGTTCTCGGTCTCCGAGCCCATCCGCCAGGCCGCCCTCCACGGCTGCATCCCCAGCGAGACGCGCGCCACCGTCGTCAGCTTCAACGGCCTCATGGGCAGCGCCGGCGGCGTGGCGAGCCAACCCATGCTGGGCGCCTTCGGCAGGAGCCTGGGCATCGGACCCGCCTACGTCCTCGGCGGCATCGTGACCCTGCCCGTGGCGCTGCTGGCGCTCGGGCTGCGCAGGCACCCGCGGGCGGACCGCCGGCCGGCGCCGGGGGAGGCCGCGCCCGCGGGCGAGGCGACTACAGACGCAGGGGCCTGACGGGCGCCAGCACCGCCGACGGGTCCGCACGCCAGTCCACGTCCGGGTTGTCGCAGTACAGTTCCACCTCGTTGCCGTCGGGGTCGCGCACGTAGAGGCTCCAGGTG
>JANQNI010000191.1 GCA_028289805.1 Thermoplasmatota archaeon
GCGACAGGTCGCCGGGGGCGGGCAGGCCGTTTTGCTGGGGGCAGTAGTCGACGAAGCCCCGCGTCACCATGCCGCCGTTGGGGAGGCGGTCGAGGCCGAAGACGCGGACGTTCTGGGCGATGCAGCTGATGGTGTCGGTGGTGCCGACGATCTCGTGGCTGATCATGTGGCAGCCGAGGTCCTGGGGCTGGACGAAGGTGTTGACCCACACCGGGTCGGTGGGGTCGCGGATGTCGTAGACGGTGAAGCCGGTGTCCGCGGTGGGCTCCAGGGCCGTGAGTTCCGCCAACTCGCCGGGGCCGGGGATGGTCTGGCTCGCCGTGAACAGGTACGCGCCGTCGTCGCTGATCTTCACGTCGACCATGTAGACGCCCGCCTGCTCGATGGTCGACAGCACCACGGGCTCGGTGCGGTTGCTGATGTCCAGCAGGTACGCGGTGGCGGTCTCGGTGCCGAAGCCGAGGACGGCCGCGACGCCCAGGTCCAGGTCACCGCGCATGTCGATCTCGCCGATGTAGCTGTGCGGCGCCGGGTTGCCGGCGTCGTCCCAGCGCAGGGGCGTCCAGCCGACGGCGGCGAGGCTGCACGTGCGCACGTTGTAGGTGTCGTGGTCGAAGGCGAGGTCCTGGTCGTCCACGATGGGGTCGTCCGTGGCGGCGAGGAACCGGACGTCGGGGTGCTCGAACGGCGTGGCGGCGCACGCGGCGTCGGCGTCGTCCCCGCCCGTCTCCTCGGACTCCAGGCACCCGGCGACGGCGGTGGCGGCCAGGAGGGCGACCATCCAGAGCGTCTTCTGCATGCACGCGCCGACGCGGGGCCGGTTTATGGGTTCTGTGCCGCCGACGCCGCGCCGGTGCCCGGCGACGATACCCCCATAAGCCTCCGGTCCCTGGAACGCGCGTCCATGGACGACGTCGACCGCCAGCTCCTCGCGTTGCTGCGCCAGAACGCGCGCGCGTCCTACACGAACCTCGCCAAGGAGGTCGGGACCAGCGAGGGCACGGTGCGGGCGCGCATCAAGCGCCTCGTGGACGACGGCGTCATCACGCGCTTCACGGTGCGCACGGCGGGGCAGGCCGTCAAGGCGCTCATCGAGGTGCGCGTCGAGAGCAACGTCCACACGGAGGAGGTGGCGAGCCAGATCGCCTCCTGGGACGGCGTCGAGGCGCTGTGGGAGCTGACGGGCCACGACGACATCGTCGTGGTGGCCGACTGTCAGACGCCCGGCAAGCCCAACGACATCATCGACGCCATCCGCAAGATCCCCGGCATCCGCTCGACGCGCAGCCGACTCATCCTGAAGGAGTACGGGTAGTGGTCAACCGATGGCTCGGCCGGGCGCCGCGCACGGGTGACGAGGTGCGGCGGTTGCAGGCGTGCTGCGACTCCGAGGTGCAGTGCCGCAACTGTCCCTTCCGGGCGGAGAACGCGAACCGGAGCCTCAAGGACATCCTGCGGGAAGGATTGCTGTAGCACGACCCGGCCCCCAACGCGGACCGCGTGGGGCACGGAGTCGTGCACGACCGGACGCGGCCGAGGACCTACCCCAGCCCGCCGCCGGAGGCCACCCACCCGTCGACGCCGTCCAGGACGTACTGCACGGCGAAGGCGACGGTGAGGATGCCCATGATGCGGGTGATGACGCGGCTGCCGGTCTCTCCCAGCAGGCCCTGCAACCGGGCGGCGGCGAGCAGGAAGAGCATGGTGATGCCCATGACGGCGGCGATGCTGGCTGCGACGATGCCGAGGCCGGAGCCGGTGGTCTGCACGATGACCAGCGAGATCGCACCGGGGCCGGCGAGCATGGGCAGGCCGAGGGGGACGTAGCTGGGATCCCCGTCCTGGTCGTCGGGGTCGTGGGCGCCGCCGGTGGGGAGGTGGACCTCGCGCAGTTCGCGGCGGGGGATCTCGCGGCCCTCCCGCAGCATCCGCAGGCCGATCATGACCAGCAGGAAGCCGCCGGCGACCTGGAGGCTGTAGAGTTCGATGCCGAGGTGCCCGAGGACGCCCTTGCCGGTCGCGGCGAAGACGATGAGGACGACGGCGGCGAAGATCGTGGCCTTGACGGCGATGGCCTGCCGGGCGCGGCGCGGGCGGCCTTCGGTGAGGCCCAGGAAGAGGCCGAGGCTGGCGGGCGGGTCGACGATGACCAGGAGCGGGATCAAGACGACGAGGAGTTCTGCGAGCATGGGACCGGCACCCCCGGAACGACGTTGAACCCAGGGGTTGATTCCGGCCGACCGGGCCTCCTTCTTGAACGCTGCGGTATCCGTGATGACCGAGGCCCTGCGGCGACCGGCAGGGCTATCCCCGCTCCCGTTCCATGGCGGCTACGGATTTCGGAGGACGACCCATGGCGATTCGAGGAACCGAGGCGAAGCCCCGCATCAAGACCCCCATCCCCGGCCCCGAGGCCAAGAAGATCGTCCGCCGCGACGACAAGGCCCTCGTGACGACCACCAAGACGGCCCCCGTGGCCATCCAGCGTGCCAAGGGCGTGGTGGCCGAGGACGTGGACGGCAACGTGTTCCTGGACTTCGCCGCCGGCATCGGCGTGATGAACGTGGGCCACAGCCACCCCACCGTCGTCAAGGCGGTGCAGGACCAGGCAGCCAAGCTGACGCACTTCGCCGGCACTGACTACTACTACGACCAGCAGGTGAGCCTCGCCGAGCGCGTCACGAAGATGGTGCCCATCGGCGGCCGCAACAAGAAGATGTTCTACGCCAACAGCGGCGCGGAGGCCATCGAGGCGGCCATCAAGCTCTCCAAGAAGGCGACGGGCCGCCACCGCTTCCTGGCGTTCCAGGGCGCGTTCCACGGCCGCACCATGGGCGCCGTGAGCCTCACGGCCTCCAAGCCCATCCAGAAGCAGGGCTTCTTCCCCACCATGCCGGGCGTCACCCACGTCCCCTTCGCCAACCCGTTTCGCAACGTCTGGGGCATCGACGGCTACGAGGAACCCCAGGAACTGACGAACCGCGCCATCGACTTCATCGAGCAGACCTTCACGTGGAACCTCCCCAGCGACGAGGTGGCGGCGCTGTTCTGGGAGCCCGTGCAGGGCGAGGGCGGCTACATCGTGCCCCCGAAGATGTTCCCCAAGGCCCTGCGGGACCTGTGCGACGAGCACGGCATCCTGCTGGTGGCCGACGAGGTCCAGACCGGCTTCGGCCGGACGGGCAAGATGTTCGGCACCGAGCACTACGGCATCAAGCCGGACGTCATGACCATCGCCAAGGCGATGGGCAGCGGCGTCCCCATCGGCGCCACCGTCATCCGCGACGGCCTCGACTTCGAGACGAAGGGCAGCCACAGCAACACGTACGGCGGCAACCTGCTCGCCTGCGCCAGCAGCCTCGCCACCATCGACGTGCTGGAAGACGAGAACCTCGTCGAGAACAGCCGCAAGATGGGCGAGCACATGGGCAAGCACCTCGATGAAATGAAGGAGGCCCACGCCAGCATCGGCGACCACCGCGGCCTCGGCCTGATGCGCGCCATCGAGTTCGTCAAGAAGGACGGCAGCCCCGACGCCAAGCTGCGCGACAAGGTGGAGACCGAGGCGTGGAAGCGCGGCCTCCTGTTGCTGGGCTGCGGCAAGAGCGGCATTCGGTTCATCCCGCCCCTCGTCGTCAAGGCGGCGCAGGTGGACGGGGCGATGGACGTGCTGCGCGAGAGCCTAGCGGCGGCGAAGGCTTAGGCGCCGAAGGCCCGCACCGCATCCACGGCCCGCGCCCACGCCGCCTTCTTCTCGACCATCCCCCGGCCGGTCTGCGGCTCGAACACCGTCGCCCCCGGCGGCACCTCCCGCAGGTCGTCCAGGCTCCAGGCGTCGACGGCCAGCCCGGCGAGCAGCCCCGCCCCGATGCCGGTGGACTCGACCTCGGCGGGCCGCACGACGGGGCGCTCCAGCAGGTCGGCCTGGAACTGCATCAGGATGTCGCTGCGGGTGGCGCCGCCGTCGACGCGCAGTTCCGGCAGCCGCAACCCGGAGTCGGCCTCCATGGCGCCCAGCACGTCGGCGCTCTGGAAGGCGATGCTCTCCAGGGTGGCGCGGGCGACGTGCCGCCGCGTCGTCCCGCGGGTGAGGCCCAGAACGGCGCCGCGGGCGTGGGGGTCCCAGTGGGGCGCGCCGAGTCCCGTGAAGGAGGGGACGACCACGACGCCGCCGCTGTCGTCGCTCTTGGCGGCCTCGTCGTTGACCCGGGGAGCGTCGTTGATGATCTTCAGGCCGTCGCGCAGCCACTGGATGGCCGCGCCGCCGACGAAGACGCTGCCCTCGAGGGCGAAGCGCGCCGCGCCCCCACCGCGCCCACCAAGGCTGGCGGCGCGCGTGGTCAGCAGCCCGTGCTCGCTGCGCACCGCCTCGTCGCCGGTGTGCTGGAGCAGGAAGCAGCCGGTGCCGTAGGTGTTCTTGGCCTGCCCCGCCTCCAGGCAGCGCTGGCCGAACAGGGCGGCCTGCTGGTCGCCGACGAGGCCGGCGACGGGCACGCCCGCGAGCGGGCCCTCCCGCACCTCGCCGACGGCGCCGCTGCTGGGCACCACGTCAGGCAGGACCGACTCGGGGACGTCGAACAGGCTGAGCAGGTCCGGGTCCCAGTCGCCGCGGTGGAGGTCCCACAGCAGGGTGCGGCTGGCGTTGGTGGGGTCGGTGGCGTGGACGCCGGTGAGGCTCCAGGCGAGCCAGGCGTCGACGGTGCCGAAGGCCAGCTCCCCCCGCTCGGCGCGGGCGCGGGCGCCATCGACATTCTCCAGGAGCCACTCCAGTTTGGTGGCGCAGAAGTAGGGGTCCAGGCCGCGACCCGTGCGGTCGCGCACCCGCTCCTGCCAGTCGGGGCGCAGTTCGTCGCAGCGCGCGGCGGTGCGCCGGTCCTGCCAGACCAGCGCGCGGTGGACGGGCTCGCCCGTGGCGCGGTCCCACAAGACGGTCGTCTCGCGCTGGTTGGTGATGCCGAGGGCGGCGACGTCGCCGGGCCGGACGCCCGCGCCGCCCAAGGCGGCCCCCACCACCTCGCGCGCCACGGCGGCGATCTCGGCGGCGTCGTGCTCCACCCAACCGGGCCGGGGGTAGTGCTGGGCGAACTCGCGGGCGGCGCGGCCGAGGACGCGGCGCTGGGCGTCCAGGACGAGCGCGGTGACGCCCGTGGTGCCGGCGTCGAGGGCCAGGACCTTCATCGCCGGGCCACCGGAGCGGAGGCTCAAGCCTTTTTCGAGGCGGACCCTCGGCGCCCCGTGGTCGACACCTTCGCGGGCCGCCTCCTGCTGCGTGACTCGGAGCCGGAGGGCTGGGTCTCGGTGGAGGCAGGCCGCGTGGTGGACTGGGGCCGGGGCGCGCCGCAGGAGGACGACGGCCCCCCGCGCGCGACGGGGTGGATCGTCCCCGCCCCCGTCAACGCCCACACCCACGTCGCCGACGCCTACCTGCGCGGGGTGCCCGGCAAGCCGCACACGGTCGCCGAGCTGTTCGGCCCGGGCGGCTGGAAGCACCAGCACCTCGCCTCCGCGCCCCCCGAGCAGCAGGCGGAGGCGGCGCGGGGGTACGCCGCGGAGATGGCCGCCGCAGGCACCGCCGCGTTCCTGGACTTCCGGGAGGGCGGCCTCGACGGCGTGCGGTGGCTGCGCGGCCTGGACCTGGACACCGAGGCCCGCATCCTGGGCAGGCCAGCGCGCGGCGGCGCCGACGAGGACGAGGTAGCGGCCGTGCTGGACCTGGCCGACGGCGTGGGCCTCTCCGGCGTGCGCGACATGCCGGCGCGCGACATCGAGGCGTGGGCGGAGGCGTGCCACGAGCGCCGCAAGCCGTTTGCGATCCACGTCTCCGAGGACGCGCGCGACGACATCGACCTCGTGCTGAGCTGGGCGCCGACGTTCGTGGTCCACATGACGCAGGGCCGACCCGCGGACTTCGACGCCCTGGCCCACGAGCGCGTCCCCGTCGTCGTCTGCCCCCGCAGCAACGCCCACTTCGGCTGGCGCGTCCCCCTGGCCGCCCTGCGCGAGGCCGGTTGCACCGTCGCCGTCGGCACCGACAACGGGATGCTCCAGG
>JANQNI010000195.1 GCA_028289805.1 Thermoplasmatota archaeon
GGGGGGGGGGGGGGGGGGGCGGGGGGGGGGGGGGGGCGCCGGGGGAGCCCGGACGGGGTCCGCGGCGAAGGTGACGTCCTGGGCTGGCGGGGCGGGCTCGACCGGAGGATCGTTTTGCGCCCGTGCCTCCGGAGGCTTCCTCGGCGCCGACGCCTTCTTGTTGGACCGTTTGCGGGGTTCGGGAGAAGCAGGCGGGGCCGGGGTCGGTTCCGCAAGCTCGGGTTCCGGCGCCACGAACACGGGGGGCGCTTCGGGAGTCTCGGGCTCCGGTTCTGGCTCGGCGACCTGCGCCCGTGCGGCCGGGGGCGCCGCTGCGGGCGCGGGCGCCGAGGGCTCCGGACGCCCCTCGACGACCTCGATGCTGCGGCCGCCGTGGCTGGTGAGACGGGGCCGCACGTCCACGAAGACGGGTTGCGTCAGGCCGCCGCCGGCCACGAGGGCGCTGCCGATGGCGAGGCGCTGCACCTCGTCGGCGGTCTCGCTGGTGATGCCCTCGACGCTGCTGACGATGGCCTTGAGGTCGTTGGGGTTCGTGACCTTCAGGACGACCTGGGTGTTGCACTGGCTCAGGACGTTCTTGTCGATCTTCGCGGGCCGCTGGGAGACGATGACGAGGCCCATGCCGAACTTGCGGCCCTCGCTGGCGACGGTGCGCAGCACGGGGCCGGACACGGCGGTTCCGACGCCGCGCTCGGGGCAGAAGTTGTGCGCCTCCTCGCACACCAGGATGAACGGCGGCACGTCGTTGCGCTTTCGGCTCTCCCACAGGAGACCTGCGAGGCGCGTGACGCAGACCTCCTGGATGTCGGGGCTGACGCCCTTGAGGTTGATGATGGTGCACTGGCCCGGCTGCACCAGTTCCTTCAGCTCTGTGCCGCGCACGTGGAACAGGCCGGTGGCGTCGAGGGCCTCCAGGGCGTTGAGGACGTTCCATTTGGCGGCGGCCTTGTTGCGCGCCACGGCGTCCATGACGTCCTTGAGGGTGTACGCCGGGAGGTGCTCGTCGACTTCCTTGACGGCCTGGTACAGGAGGCCCATCTGGCTGCCCTTGACGCCGCCGCCCATCAGGTCCACCAGTTGCCGGCCGGAGAGGTTCATGCCCTCCAGCCGCAGTTGCTCGGCGTCGGGGTTGACGTGGCAGTCGAGGGCGAACTCCCGCACCTGCTTGGAAAACGAGCGCGGCTTGAGCTTGAAGCGAGCCATCGCCTCCACCTCGGCGCCGTCCACGTTGGCGTTTCGGAGGCTCCCGTACTCGCCGTGGGGGTCGAGGATGACGAGGGGGACGCCGGCGGCGAGGAACTCCTCCAGGATGACGCCGACGGTGTACGACTTGCCGGCACCGGTCTTGGCCAGCACGCTGACGTGCTTCTGCGCCAGCATGTTCATGCTGAGGCGCACGGGGATGCGGCTGCCCTTGACGTGGCCCAGGAAGGCGCCGTCGGCGGCCCCCTCCAGTCCCAGGACCTCCTGCACCAGGTCGTCGCCGGCGCGGAAGACGGCCTCGCCGGCCCGGAACGGCGTCCGGGGCACCTGCACGCGGCCGTGGGGGTCCAGGAAGCCGATGACGTGGACGGATGCGGAGAGCTTGTCCTCAGTGCCTCCCGCGCCGCGCACGGCGTCGTCGAAGGAGAGGTTCGTCTTGCGCACCACCTCCTGCACCTGCCCCAGCACGGCGCGGCCGTCGTGGTCCACCATGACGTAGTCGAGGCGGCGCAGGTCGCCGGAGACGGCCACGTCGAAGCCCGTGCTGCCGACGGTTCCGTAGATGACCCCCACCGGTGCGTGCATCCAGGCCCCCCACCCACGGGGCGGGGTTTGAAGCTTCGGAAGCGAAGCAAGGCTTCCCGTGGTTCACCTGGGGGCAGGGTGGGCCGCCGACCCACAGAAAGCCCCGGATTTCATGGACATCCCGGGAGATTGGGACGCCACACCCGCAACGAAAGGAGGATATGGGAAAACCCGGCGGTTTCTCTTGGAGCCGGGCACTCGCCGCAGGAGCCGCGGGACGCCTACAGCGTCTCAAGCTGGCTCATGACGGCCCAGGCCGCAAGCGACCTGGACGTGCATGTCGCAACGTCCGACCCTTACAGGGTCTCCAGTTGCGACATGAACTCGGGCCCTGCAAGCAGGGCCCTCGCTGCATGAGCCACCCTTCGACGCTTACAGCGTCTCAAGCTGGCTCATGATGTTCCACACCAGCGTCCGCCCGTGCAGGGGGATGTTGGGGTCGTTGGCCATGTCGTCGAGGGTGGAGATGGCGCGCGCCTTGCGCACGTCCATGGGTTCGTTGGCGTCGACGAGCAGGGCCTTGATCTCCTCGGAGGCGCGGCGGATGTTCCGGGGCACGCTGGAGTCCTCGAGCAGCATGTCGAGGCCGATGTTGATGTTGTCGATTTTGGTGGCCATGGGGCACCCTCCGAAGGTAGGAGCCGCCGACTTGGGGGCCTCTTGAAACCGTTTCGGTGGCTGCGCTCAGGGGGCCGTCGTGCGGGTGGGTGCGGGCTTGTCCAGAACGGCGCGGATGTCGGCGGCAGTTTTGTCGCCCATCCGGTCGGCCTTGGCGAGGTCTTCGGCGGAGGCAGCCATGACGGCGGCGACGCTGCCGAAGTGGGACAGCAGCGCCTCGGCGCGCTTGCGGTCGACGTTGGGCAGTCCCGCCAGGATGAACAACTGCAGGTCCCCGTCGCTCTTGGGGGGCGCGGGGCGCAGGGCGACGGTGCGGTTCTCGCGGCCCTGCTCCCGCTTGGCGGTGGCGTGGAGGAAGCGGGCCGTCTCCTGGACGTCACGGGTCTGGAGGATGGGGACGCCGTGGTCGACGACGACGCTGGCGAGGGCGGCCATGACGGCCTCGGGGGCGACGTTGCGGTGCCCCTGGAGCCCCTCCCCCTCCAGCACCAGGAAGGGTCGGGGGTATGCCTTGAGCTTCTTGAGCTGGTCCCAGAGCCGCCCATCGACCAACGAGTCGACGAAATCTTTGCCGCTCTTTCGTTCTACCGCGACTCGGTCGCTGAGGACGAAGTCGGCCACGTCCAGGTTCTTCGCCTCCACCTGGGCACCCAGGTTGGCGAGGTGCTTGACGACCCCGCCGGCCTGCTCGCGGGCGTCGCAGACCACCCTCGGGCCGGCGCCGAAGCCCGTGGCGGCCCGCTCCTGCGACGGTGGCGACTCGGGCAGGGCGGCGTCGAGGCGCTGCTGTCCCTGCGGCAGGTCGCCGCGGCCGGCCAGCTTGGCGCGCAGGGCGACCAGTTCCTTGACCATCGCCTGCTCCTTGCGGCGGCTGCTCCAGTGGGCCGCCTCGTCGCTGGTGCCCTTGGTCATCAGCACGATGACGCGGCCCTCCCGGTTGCGGCCGGTGCGGCCCCGGCGCTGGATGGAGCGGATCTCGCTGGGGATGGGCTCGTAGAAGACCACGAGGTCCGTCTGGGGGATGTCGAGGCCCTCCTCGGCGACGCTGGTGGCCACCAGGACGTTGTGCGCGCCGGCGCGGAACCGGTCGAGGATCTCGGCCTGCTGCTTCTGGGTCAGGCCGCCCGACCCCTTGCGCTTGCCCTGGCCCACGAACACCACGGGGCGGGCCGCCTCCAGGCCGGCGAGGCGCTCGGCGACGGCCTCGCAGGTGCTGCGGAAGTGGGTGAAGACGATGACCTTGGACTCGGGCCGGGCCGCGAGCTGGTCCTGGACGAGGGCCTCCACGCGGCCCATCTTGGGGTTCTCGGATTCGTCGTGGCGGGCGACCTGGTAGGCGTGCAGCACGTCGGGGTCGTCGACGACCAAGCGGGTGGCCTTGCTCGCCTTGGGGCCGTCGGCCTCCCTGCGCATCTGCTCCAGGTAGGCCACGAACGCCGCCGAGCCCTGGGTCTGGGCCTGCTCCATGGCGTGCAGGAGCTTCATCGCCTGCGCCTGGAGCGAGAGCGCCTTGAACCACGCAGCGTCGGGGTCGGTCGTGCTGGCGATGGCTTTCTGGACCCGGCGGCCGGCCTCCAGCAGCTTCATGCGCGTGGGGCGGCCGGTGCCCTCCAGCACCTCCAGTTCCCGCAGCAGCCGCACGCGCTTCTGCAGTGCGTCCTCGAGGCGCCGCCGGACGCGGTCCATGGACTCGGGCAGGGGCAGGGTCTCCCACTCCGTCTTGACCTCCTGGACGTACTCGGCCACGTCGGGGTCGTTGGGGGTGCGGATCTCGACGTGCTCCAGCCCCAGGTGGTGGCGCACCTCGTCGATCTTCTCCACGTCGTGGCCGGGGCTCGCGGTGAGGCCGAGGCGCCGGTGGCGGGGGGCGCGGCGCTGGAGGGTGTCGCCGATGAAGGCGTAGGGGTACTCGCCGACGGCGCGGTGGCACTCGTCGTAGACCACCCAGTCGAAGTGGGGGTCGACGCGGTCGCCCACGAGGTCGTTCTGGATGACCTGGGGCGTGGCCACGACGACGCCGACGCCCTCGTAGGCCGCCTTGCGCTTGGCCGGCGCGACATGGCCCGTCAGCACCCGGACGCGCTCGTTCCACGGCGGTGCGAGCACGTCCTCCAGGAAGGCGCCGTGCTGTTCCACGAGGGGCTTCGTCGGCGCCAGCACCAGCACGCGCTTGGCGCCCTGCTCCAGGGCGTCGGCCAGCGCCAGCACGGCGACGACGGTCTTGCCCATGCCGGTGGGCAGCACGACGAGGGTGTCGCGCCGCCCGGCGATGCGGGCGAGGTTGGCCTGGTAGCCCCGGAAGCGCAGGACCTCGGGACGCAGGCGCGGGTGGGAGAGGAACAACGGTCCCCCACTGGGGGCTCTTGCTTCAACGCTTCGAGGGGGACGCGGGTGAAACTACGTCTCCGGTGCCGCGCGCAGCAGCCGGTCGAGGTGGTCGCTGCTGGGCTCCACGCGGCCGTCGTCCACGGCGGCCATGATGGCCAGGGCGGCGTCGTTGACGGGCGTGGGCGTGCCGGTGCGGCGGCCCGCCTCCTGGATGGCGCC
>JANQNI010000207.1 GCA_028289805.1 Thermoplasmatota archaeon
CGCGGCGGTGCCGGGACTGACGTGGGCGCTCGGGTTCTGGCGCATGCGCGCGCCGGACACCCGCTGAACGGGCGGTCCGGGTCGGACCGGAGGGGCTGCCTACGGGAGTTCGTCGTGGGGCAGTTCCGTGGAACCGGGGCTCAGCGGCAGCCGCAGCCACGCCGCGCCGTCGCCCACGGGCACGATGCTGCGGGCGTTGGTGGGGTCCTGCTGCACCTCGGCGTCGTTGTTGGAGAGCACCAGCGTGAGCGTGCTGCCGGCGGGCAGAACGTCGTACTGGGGGTACATCTCGATGGCGAGGTCGTAGGGTTCGCCGGGACTCAGCGGCTTGGGGTCGTCCATGCCGTCGCGGTGGCGGGTGTCCTGATAGCCGCTGTTGATGCAGACGGACTGCGTCCGCGTGTCCTCCCGGTAGAGGTACGCGCAGCGGGGGTCGGTGTCCAGTTCGAGGCGGGCGGCCCAGTGGGTGCTCTCCTGGTCCGTGGTGGGGCGCAGGAGGACCTCGGGGCGGCCGACGACGTGCAGGTCCTCGGGCACGGTCCAGGTGAAGCGGAGTTCGCCGGGGGTGTCGTCGACGGGCTCCAGGAGGCCGTAGGGCGGCGTCACGAAGCCGCCAGCAAGCACCTCCTCGGGCCGGTCGTGCAGGGCCAGCTCGCCGGCGGTGGCTCCACCGGCCTGCGCGAGGATGCCGTCGGCCGACAGTTCCAGCTCCAGCCAGGGCTGGTCCAGGGGCGGGAAGCTGTCCATGCCGTGCCACTGGCCCGTCGAGTCCTCGATGAGCACCGGCGGCAGCCGCTCCAGGATGCCGTTGTCCCGCTCCAGCAGCCAATGGTCGAACCAGGCCGTCAGCAGGTCCAGCCAGTCGCCGCGGTCGGGGTAGGCGTGGTGCCAGAGGCCGAACAGGCCGCGCTTCTCCGACTGGATGTCGTTGAACAGGGGGTCGATGTGGATGGGGCGGACGTTCCAGTCGGCGAGGCCGTGGACATGCAGGACGCTGGCCTGGATGTCCTTGGCCATGGGGCGGTAGTCACGCTCCACCCAGAACTCGGTGTGGTCGCCGCTGAAGTCGGCGCCGGCGGCGAACTGCTCCGGCTGGCACGTCAGCTTCTCCGGGTAGGCGGGGGCGTCCTCCGGGCTGGTGCTGGGCACGGCGCTGCCGGCGAAGTAGCTCCCCATGCCGATGAGGGGCTGGAGTTCGTAGGGGACGCCGTCGTAGAAGCTCCACTCGTACTGGTTGGAGACGCTGGCCGTCGGGACGATGGTGGTGAGGTGCGGGGGCTGCATCATGGCCGTCGTGAACTGGGTCTCGCCGTCGTAGCTGGCGCCGTACATCCCCACGCGGCCGTTGCTCCAGTCCTGGGTGCCCAGCCACTCGACGTAGTCGTAGCCGTCCTGCCACTGCTCGGGACCGGTCTGGTCGATGCAGCCGCCGGCGTTGTGGTTGCCGCGCACGTCCGCGAAGGCCACGGCGTAGCCGCGGGGGACGAAGTGGTCGACGAGGAACTGGCTGTAGGGCGCGTCCTCGCCGGTCAGCGGCACGTCGCCGCCCTCGCCGGGCACGGTGACCGGGTCGGCGCCCTGGTAGGGCGTCATGGTCAGGATGACGGGGACGGGCGCGCCGCCGGTGTCGGGCAGGTAGTAGTCCACGTAGAGCTGGATGCCCGTGGTGCCGGTGAAGCGGTGCTCGAAGTGCCCCAACAGTTCATAGACCGGCTCCGTCAGGGGGTCCAGGACGCGGTCGCCCTGGAGGGCGTCGGTGTCACCGCCGTCGAGGCAGCCGGCGAGGGCGGGAATCAGGAGCAGGGCCACGAGGGGCGACCAGCGCATACCGTCGCAGGTCGGCTCGGGGGTCTTCAGGCTTGTGGCGCCCCCGCTCGTGCTCAGCAGGCGAAGCAGGGCGTGGGCTCCGGCTGGTTCAGGCGGGCTTCGGCGGGGCTCCAGGCGCCCTCCAGGGTGACGCTGGCCGCGTCGTAGGAGACGACGGCGGTCTGGGCGGGCGAGGTGAGGGCGTGGCGGGGCGTCGCACCCAGGTCCACGTCGAGGCTCTGGCCGGGCGCCAGCACCACATACAAAGTTATGCATTGACAGACAAATGAAGAATGCGAAAGTCTTGAACATGTTTCAGAGTGGAAAAGTGACGCATAACTAACTGGTAATTGAGTCTCTGACTCATCATCCGCTCCCCCATCCAAAGCAAAGCAAAGCACAAGTACTTTGTCTCTCTTCTTTCCAATTGAGGAACTTCAGAGGAAAATGGAATGGTAAAAAATGACTTTGGAATGTCGCTGCATTCGAGCAAGGTCACTTGGAATTATGACAAATTGTAAAAATTCTAAAAAACTGATTATCGATCAATTTTATTGGGTAAATCGCACTGTCTACACTTCAACAGTAGTTTGGAATGCACACCGTACTACAGTTTATTTCAAATAAAAAGAAAATTGAAACTATGAGTATGACAATGGCAATAAATTATTCATCGGGAAAAGCGACTTTGTAGACATCCTCGTAGGTCTCGGCGAAATG
>JANQNI010000256.1 GCA_028289805.1 Thermoplasmatota archaeon
CCTGCGCCTCCAGGTCGAGACCCTCGACGACCTCTGGCACCTGCGCAACCTCATCCAGCGCGGCGACCTGGTCACCATGGACACCTTCCGCACCGCCGAGACGGCCACGGACAAGGTGCGCGAGGGCAAGGCGGAGAAGAAGCGCATGCGCCTCGGCCTGCGCGTCGAGTCGGTCGAGTGGCACGACTTCGACGACCACCTGCGCGTCCACGGCGTCATCGAGGAGGGCCCCCAGGACCACGGCCGCCACCACACCCACGTCGTGCGCGACGAGCCGGGCACCCAACTCGACGTCCAGAAGCCGGGCCCCCTGGCCCGGTGGCTGCTGGACCTGGTCGACCAGGCGCGCGACGAGGCGCAGGCGCCCCAGGTGGTGCTGCTGGCCATCGACGACTCGGAGGCCCAGTTCGCCGTCCTGCGCGGCTACGGGCTCCAGTGGCTCGGCAGCCTCCCCGCCGGCGGCCAGGGCAAGCAGTTCAAGGGCGCCGCCAGCGCAAAGGCCGCCTTCTACGACGAGGCCGCCAAGACCCTGCGCTCCCTGCGCACCGGTCCCGAGGTCGCCGCCATCGTCGTCGGCCCCGGCTGGTGGCGCGAGGAATTCCTGGACCGGCTGCGTGCCGCCGACTCCGAGCTGGCCGCCGGCGTCCTCACCGACGGCACCAGCCAGGGCGGACGGGCGGGGGTGCAGGAGGCGCTGCGCCGGGGTCTCATCCAGAAGGTCGCCAAGGACCACCGCATCCAGTGGGAGACGGAGAAGGTCGAGGAGGTCATGGCCCGCGTGGCCAAGGGGGACGGCCTCGTCGCCTACGGCCCCGCAGAGGTGGAGCAGGCCGTCACCGCCGGCGCCGCCGAGGAGGTCCTCATCACCGACCAGGCGGTCCGGGAGGGCCGCTTCGAGCCGGTGCTGCACCAAGCCGAGGCGACGCGCTGCGCCGTCCACATCGTGGCGAGCGGCCACGACGCCGGGCACCGGCTGGAGCAGTTCAGCGGCGTCGCGGCGCTGCTGCGCTTCGCGTTGTGACCTACGCGTCCATCGCGTCGGCGGCGCCGGCGTAGCCGACGACCAACTCGCCCGAGTAGCTCATCTCGGTCGACACGAGGCTGGTGCTGGTGGCCGTCAGGGTCCACTCGCCCGGCTCCAGGTCGCCGCCGAACTCGATGGTCACGGTCACCGTGCTGCTGGGTGCAGCGGCGTCCGTCTCCTCGATGTTGTACTCGGTGATGCCGTTGGGGTCGATGAGTTCCCAGTCGATGCGCGGCGCCTGCTGGGCCGGCAGGGGCGTCGGTCGGTCGTAGGTGAGCGTCAGCGTGAACGACTGCGCGCCCTCGCCAAGGACGAAGGTCTGCGAGTCGGCGCTCGCGGTGCCGGCCGACTGCGCCACGGTGCCGTCGACGACGGAGGAGACCGACACCGCGTCGTCGGCCTCGTTGGGGATGCCGTCGCCGTCCAGGTCGTCGTCCATGTGGTTGGGGGTGCCGTCGCCGTCCAGGTCGTCCGAGGCGGACAGGTCGGGGTACGTGGCGTTGAAGGCGGTCATGGAGGCGCCGTCGCCGCCGTCCACCTCGTTCGCGTCGCTCGCGTTGTTGTACTCGTAGGTGAACACGCCGACCATGACGCTGACCAGCACCACGGCTCCGACGATGCCCACGACCGTGTCCGTCTGCATTCAGGCCTCCGAGACGATGACGTCATAATAGGTGTATTCGAGTCGACTCAGGACGAACGGGTTGCCCGTGTCGCCCTCGCCGTCGTGGACCTGCTGGTCCGCCAGGGTGCAGAACTGGACGTGGCGCAGCGTCGCCGGGTCCGTGGTGGGGCCGTCCAGGGTGGGGCACTGGCCCACCTCCTCGACCCACACGCGCACGGTCCACGCCCCCTGCGTGGGGCGGGTGTCGCGGGCGACGATGGCGGCCTCCGCCTCCTCCACGGTGGCGTTGCGGCCGTCCTCGAAGGTGACGATGGCGTCGTCCGGTCGGGCGGCGACGTTGAACGTGATGCGGTGGGGCGTCGTCTGCGTGGTCTCGAAGTAGTCCCCGACGCCCTTCTGCTCGTCCGGGATCTCCTCGGTCGGGTGCGTCTGCTGCGGGCTGCTGATGGCCACCGACGCCCCCTGCGGGTCCAGCAACTCCACGCGGAACGTGTCGGGCAACGACTCCTCGAAGTCCTCCAGGATGCTCAGGAACAACACGACCTCGTAGACGTTGTTGTGCTCCAGGTCGTAGGGGACGTCCACGGCGTTGCCGGCGCCCCCCGCCAAGACGCCGTCCGTCGCCGGGAACAGGTCCACGCTGCGCACGGAGCTGGCCAACTCGACGGGCACGGCGGGGTACTCCACGCGGAACTGCGGGTCCGGGACCTGCGTCTCCGGCAGGACGTTGACCAGCAGCGCCGAGAGCAGGATCAGCAGGGCGCCCACGACGCCCAGGGTGCCGTCGAGGACCTTCCCTCGGCCCTTGGGGGGGCCCTCGCGCAGGACCACGACGCGCTTCTGGCCCGGGGGGGACGTGGCACCGCCCTCGCTCATCGGGCTTCGAGCCGGCGGGGGACTCTTAGGGATTGCGTGTGCGTCCCCGAAGCGCGGGCGCCCACGGTGCAAGGGAAGAGGGACGGGGAGAGGGGGCGGGAGGACGCGTCGGACGGGACTACGCGTGCTTCTTCAGGGCGCCCTCGAGGGCGTCCTTGGGCACGGCACCGATGACCTGGTCGACCTTCTCGCCATCCTTGTAGATCATCAGCGTCGGGATGCTCATGACGCCCTGCGCCACGGCGGTGCCCTGGTTCTCGTCCGTGTTGAGCTTGCCGAACTTGACGTCGGTCATCTCGCCGGCCAGCTCCTCCACGATGGGGCCGATGCGCTTGCAGGGACCGCACCAGGGCGCCCAGAAGTCCACCAGGACGATGCCGTCCTGCTGGGTGAACGACTCGAAGTCGGCGTCGGTGACGGTGGCCACGCTGCTCATGTTTGTTCCTCACGGGCCGGAGGCGAAAAACGGTTTGGTACGTGCGGACAATCCCCCTGCATGGCCCGCCAACGGACCCGTGCGAACGCTTCAAGGGGGGCGCCCTCGTCCGCCGCC
>JANQNI010000268.1 GCA_028289805.1 Thermoplasmatota archaeon
GGGAGCCAGGACGGCCTGGCCGGCATCGCCCCCCAAGCGCTGCTGGCGTGGGTGCGCCACAACCGCGCCGCCCTGGAGGCGTGCAGCGACCTGGGCGACCTCCTGGAGCGGCCCAGCGGCGCCGCCGCCGTGCTGGAGGCCGTCGACGACATCCCGCCGGCCGCCGCCCCCGCCGACGTGCGCGACGCCGTGGAGCGCGTCAAGGTCGAACTGGACGCCCGCCTGGAGGAGGCGGTGGCGGACCTGAGCCTCGGCGGCGCCGAGCTGCTGCGCGCCGTCTCGTCCGGGGTCCTGCCGCCCAGTCTGCGCGCCGCCGTCGACGCCGTGCTGCGCGAGGGGCGCGACCTGCTGCACGCCGCCACCGGTGTCCGGTTCCAGCCGTTCCTGCCCAAGTACCCCGTCGAGATCGACGACGACGAGGTGGAACGCGTCGTCCAGGCCGCCCAGGCCCACAGCCGCACCGCCGCCTTCGCCCGGCAACAGGCCGCCGCCCGCGCCGTGGCCGCCGCCCAGGAGGCGTTGGCGGCGGAGGTGGCGGCGTGGCTGGAGTTCGACGCCGACTTCGCCCTCGGCTGCTTCGCCCACCACCACGGCCTGGAGCCGGCCACGTTCGGCGACGGACTCGCCTTCGAGTCCAGCGTCCACCTGGACCTGTCCGACGACGACGCGGCGCAGCGCATCGCGTACCGCCTCGGCGGCGACGCCCAGATCGCCGTCCTGACCGGCGCCAACAGCGGCGGCAAGTCGACGCTGCTGGAGCACCTGTGCCAACTGGTGATGATGGCCCGCATGGGGCTGCCTGTCCCCGGCGCCGGCGTCGTCGTGCCGTGGGTGGACGAGATCCACCTCGTCACCGCCCGCCGCGGCATGGACGCGGGCGCCTTCGAGACCTTCCTCAAGGGCTTCCTGCCCGTCGTGCGCGGCGACGCGCGCCGGCTCGTGCTGGCCGACGAGGTCGAGAGCGTCACGGAACTGGAGGCCGCCGGGCGCATCCTGGCGTTCTTCGCCGACCGGCTCGCCGAGACCGACTCCCTCGGGGTCATCGTCACGCACATGGCCGAGCCGCTGCTGGCCAACGTCCGCACGGCGCGGCTGCGCGTGGACGGCATCGAGGCGACGGGCCTGGACGAGGAGGACCGGCTCGTGGTGGACCGGTGCCCCAAGATGGGCGTGCGGGCGCGCTCGACGCCGGAGTTGATCGTGCAGCGGCTGGTGCGCACGGCAAACGCGGGGGACCGCGACCTCTACGACGCCCTCCTGGAACGCCTCGGCGAACCAGAGCCACCCAAAAACAGGTAAATACCGTCCCCGACTCGCCGCGCGCGTGCCCCGGCCCGCCGACGTGGAAGCCCTGAAGCAGATCGCCATCCTCGGCGGCCTCCACGACGCGGTCGAGCTGGCCAGCGGCGAGTTCGCGCAGCTCATCGACGTCTCGCAGCAGACCGCCAGCCGCCGCCTCATCGAACTCACGGACGAGGGGCTCATCAAGCGGGAGATGGGCGTGCGCAAGCAGCGCATCCGCATCACGGCGGAGGGAGAGTCCCTGTTGCGCGCCGAGCACCTGGCCTACCGGCGCCTCTTCGAGCGCCAGGAGCGCGTCCGCGTCCGGGGCTCCGTGCAGACGGGCCTCGGGGAGGGACGGTACTACCTCAGCCGCCCCGGCTACGACGCCCAGTTCCAGGACAAGCTGGGATGGAGGCCGTACCCCGGCACCCTCAACCTCGACCTGGGCGGCGCCGAGGCGAACAAGCTGAAGTTCCTGCGCAAGAACCCCGTGTACGTCATCGAGGGCTTCCAGGCCGAGGGCCGCTCCTTCGGCGGCGTGCTGTGCTTCCCCGCCCGCATCGGCGACCAGGAGGCGGCCGCCATCCTCCCCAACCGCACCCACTACACGACGGTGCTGGAGGTCATCGCCCCCGTCTGCCTGCGCGAGAGCCTGCCGTGCGAGGACCACGACCGCCTGGAGCTGGACGTGCTGCTGGAGGCGGACGGCGCGACGGGCGTGACCGTCCGGCCCGTGCCGGGGGCGGACGCGTGAGGCTGGAGGTCCTGCGCCTCGGCCACCGGCCGCAGCGGGACAAGCGCATCACCACGCACGTCTGCCCCACCGCCCGCGCCCTGGGCGCCCCCCGCGTCCACATCGCCGAGGAGGACGAGAACGTGGCGCAGTCGGTCTCCG
>JANQNI010000289.1 GCA_028289805.1 Thermoplasmatota archaeon
GGGACGCCGTGGACGTGCGCGTCGAGCCCAGTGCGTTCGAGCTGGAGCCGGGCAAGCGCCAGGACGTGCGCGTCTTCGTCGACTTCGGCCCCTCCGTGCAGCCCGGCGTCACGGTTCCGGTCCAGGTGGAGTTCGCGAGCTTCCACGACGTTCCCGACGGCGTCCCCAGCACCGTCACGCCCGCCTTCCAGGTCGAGGTCCTCGGCTACGTGGCCGCGGACGTGGACCGCGACGGCATCGTCGAGTTCGCCATCGACCGCAACCGCGACCGCAGCGACGGCTTCGAGGAGTTCCGGGAGAGCCACGCGTCCGCCGGCATCCAGACGAAGCCGGCGCAGTTGACGCGGTTCCTCAGCGACGAGGGCCGCCTGCGCCACACCGTCTCCACGGCGGGCGACGACGGCGAGACCGTCCAGGCCGTGGTGCTGCGCGTCGACGGGGACCCCGCCGCCGACGGCTTCGGCGACGGCCGCCGCGACCACCTGCTGGACAACGACGGCGACGGCCTGCCCGACCTGTACTGGGACCCTGACGACGACCACTTCCACGAGGTGGAGGTCTTCAAGGACATCGACGCCGACGGCGTGCCGGACTACTTCCTGGACACCAGCGGCAACGGCGAGGTCAACGCGGTCTACGACCTGGCAGACGGGCTCTTCGTGACCCTGCTGGCGCGCGACGTGGACAACGACGGCATCCCCGACTTCGTGGTGGACAAGAACGACAACGGCGTCGTCGACGGCGACGAGACGGTCCTGTTCACCCGCGAGGGCCTGCTCGTCCAGGTCACCAAGGTGGACGTGGACGGCGACGGCCGGCTCGACGACGTCTTCGACACGGACGGCGACGGGGTGCCCGACTACTTCGTCCCCGCCGGCAAGACCAAGGGCGTTCCCATCACCGTCGACCGCGACCTCAACGAGGACGGCTTCCTGGACTGGACGTACGACGCCAACCGGGACGGCCGGGACGACCACTTCTACGACCCCGCCGCGCAGAGTGGCGGCCACGAGATCGACGCCCAGGCCGAGTTCCTGCGCAGCCTGCAGGACTACTGGTACGTCGGCGTCCTCTTCGTCCTCGTGGCGGCGCTGTTCGTGGTGCTCGTTGCGGTGACCCGGAGGTAAGTCGATGCGCCGCGCGACCCCCGTGCTCTGCCTCCTCCTGCTGATGCTTCCCGCCGCCACCGCCACCACGGTGACGGTGTCGTATCCGCTGGACCCGGACACGGCCGCCGCCCCCGTCGAGGTGGACCTCATCGAGGACGCGGGCGGGGACGTGGCGTGGACGTTCTTCGTCGACGACCTGATGGCGGAGGGCGCGTGCCTCGCCGACGTGCCCGAGGGGTGGGTGGACACGGACGCGTCCACCGCCACCGTCACCCTGACGGCCGCCGCCGAGCACTCCATCGCCCTGCAACGCAACGTGGAGCGCCACACCGAGTCTGAGGGCGAGGAGCGGCAGCGCGTCGTCTTCCGCGGCTCCCTGCCCGTGGACCGCCCGGACATCGTCGTGGGCGATTGGGCCATGGACCTCGTCGTCCGCGACCGCTTCGGCGCCGAGCACGACTGCGGCGACGCCCGCGAGCTCTCCGTGGTGGCCGACGACGACGACAGCCCCGTCGTGTCCTTCGCGACGGGCGACGCGGACATCCGGTTGCGCGCCGGACAGTCCATCCAGCCGACGGTCACCGACGCGCTGCTGGGGGAGGTGACGTACCGCGTCGACCGCATGCCCCCGGACCGCTTCTTCACCCTGCGTGCACCGTACATCCTCAGCGCCCAGAGCTTCTTCCCCGGCGAGAACGAGTTGACGCTGCGCGCCACGGACCGCGCCGGCAACCCCACGACGACGGTCACGGTGACGGTCCTCGTGGACGACGAGCCGCCGGAGCTGGAACTGAACCTGACGGACCGGACGCCCTTCTTCGCCGGCATCAACAACACCATCCAGGTGGTCGTCTCGGACGACAGCGACTTCACGGGCGTGGCCCGGTTCCGGGGCGTCGCCGTCCCCTTCGAGGGCACCGGCGGCCAGGAGCAGGCCGTGGAGGTCCCGGTCCCCGCCGGCAACCGAACCGGCACCAGCACCCTCCAGGTGCGCGTGGAGGACGCCTTCGGCAACGTCGCCTCCGTCAGCCGCACCGTCGACGTGACGCAGCTCACCACCGACGCGCTCGTCGTGGACGTGGTGCAGGACGAGGAGCCATCCATCGTGGGCGACGACGTGCAACTGCACGTCGCCATGGAGCAGGTGGAGGGCCCCACCGCGGTGAACTTCACCCTGCGCGTGGACGGCGAGGATCTGGGCACCGTCCTCGTGCCCGCCGACGGAAGCACCGAGGCGACCGTGGCGGTGGCGGGCCTGCCCCCAGGCCGTCACAACCTGAGCCTCGTCGCCGAACCCCCCGAGGGCGTCCTGGCCAAGAACCAGACCAACCTCACCGCCACGGTCGAGGTGGAGGTGTTCCTGTCCAGCGTCCTCGTCGACGGGGACGCCTTCCTCGTGCGCGTGGGCGACAACGGGTTGCCCACCGCCGTGGTGGACGAGGACGGCGACGCGCACGACGTGGAACTGGTCCAGCAGGGCCGACGCAGCGTCTACGCCTTCGAGGCCGACGATGTGGAGGCGTTCTGGGACCCCGCCGGCCCCGCCGAGCAGGAGTACGTGGAGCCCGAGTCGCCCAACGAAGGGGACGAGGAGAGCCCCGGTGTCGGCGCGGTGCTGGTGCTGCTCGCCCTCGGCGCCCTCGCCGTGGCCGCGCGCCGCCGCCCGTAGGCGGACCGCGCGCCCGCGCCCCCCTCCGCCACCCCTCCCCCCTTTTATCCAGCCCCCT
>JANQNI010000196.1 GCA_028289805.1 Thermoplasmatota archaeon
AGACGGCCGCTTCTCGGTCGAACTCCGGGACGGACCGGGTCTCGCCCCAACCGCGTCGGCATGGACGAACCCTGCCGGATTCAACCCGATCCCCATCGCCCTCGCCCTGGGTGCGGTGGCCGTGGTGGCGATGGTGGTCCGCCGCGGCCGGCCAGCGCCGCCCCTGTCGCACATGGAGGCGGCGCTGGAGGAGGGCGCCTTCGACCGCGCGGTCCGCTTGGCATCCCACATCCTGCGCAGGGACCCGGGCCAGGAGAGCGCGCGGCTCGGTCGCGCCATCGCGTTGTCACGCAGTGGTCGGCAGGAGCAGGTCGTGAAGGACCTGGAGTCGTACCTGTCGGACAACGAACCCTCCGACGGGACCATGCACTACGTCCTGGGCCTGGCGTACCGGGACCTGGGCCGGGAGGCGCTGGCGCACTCGGCGTTGACCGAGGCCGTCCGGCGGACGCCGGCCCTGGCGCGCCAGGTGTCGGGTTCGGCGCCCCCGCCGAACGCGATAGACAACGACGCACAGGGTTATACCTGACTCAAGCGATGCCACTGTCGGATGCTCGAAGCCCTGTTGACGTTCTTCGCACGGATCGACGACGCGGACCCGAGGAGGCTCCTGGCCCAGCCGGTTCGGCGGCGCATCCTGGACATGATCCACCGTCGGCCGGGCATCCACGCCAGCGCCCTGTGCCGCGAGTCCGGCGAGGCGTGGGGCACCGTCCAGTACCACCTGGCCCTCCTGGACAAGGGCGAGTTGGTGACGTCGGTGTCCTCGGGCCGTGAGCGCCGCTTCTTCGCCGGGGGCATCGACCCGGAGAAGGCGCGCATCCTGGGCGTCCTGAACCAGGGACGCCGCCAGGAGATCGCTCGCTTCATCCGCGACCACCCGGGCAGTCGCCAGGTGGACGTCTGCAACGCGGTGAGCGTGTCGCGCAAGACGTTTCGCGCCAGCATCGCGCCCCTCGTGAGCGAGGGGTTGGTGGCGGAGCGGAAGGGGCTGCAGACGAACCGGTACTTCGCCGGCGATTCGCTTGCGGAGTTGCTGCGCGCCGACGAGCCGGAGGAGGCCCCCGTGCCCGGCTTCGACGTGATGTGAGCCGATAGCTCAGGTTGCGCCCCGTTTTCCCTTGCTGGGCGTGCCCCGGGCGGCCACGGAGCGGGAGTTCGACCCCCGGCTCCCCGCGACTCAGGGTATTCCGTCCCCGCGCGCCGGGCCTAGGTGCGCTTGCGCTGCCGGCCTGCGAGGGCGCCGAGGGCGACCAGCAGCAACACGGCGGGGGCGCCGGGACTCTCCTTGTCGCTGGTCAGTTGGCCGTCGAGTTCCGCCTGCAAGTCGACCTCGTCGGGGATGTCCTGGGTGGTGGTGACGAGGGTGCGGAGGTTGATGCCGGCCTGCAGTGCGGCGTTGTCGACGTTGGTGACGCGCACGGTGAGGTCGCTGACGTCGCCGTCGCGGGCGTCGTCGGGGGCGAGGACGGCGACGGCCAGCTCGCGGCTTTCGCCGGGCTGGAGCTGGAAGTGGTGGTCGCCGAGGAGGGTGGCCCACTCCACGTTGGCACCGCTCAGTTCGGCGTGGAAGGTGACGGGGACGCTGCCCTCGTAGTGGAGGGCGAGGGGGTAGACGATGGTTCGTCCGGGGTTGACGAGGCGCTCCTGGCCCTGGTCGCCGGCGGTGACGTGGAGGCTGCCGTCGGTCTGGAAGCTGAGGTCGACGGGGTCGTGGTACTCGGCCAGCGGCAGGCGCATGAGGGAGCCTGCGGGGTCGATGCTGGGGGCGGCGGCCTCGGGGTTGAAGAAGCCGGCGCCGGCGAGGAACGTGGCGTCGAGGACGACCTGGAGGTACAGGTTGCCGTCGCCCTCGTAGGGCACGAGGTCGGCCTCGGGGACGGCCTGGAGGGGCACCTCGAACAGGGTGGTGCCGCTGACGGTGCCGCTGCGGGCCTCGCTGGAGCCCTCGGCGAGGAGGGTCGTCTCCCACGTGACCGCGTTGCCTCCCCCCGGGCCCTGGCGTTCGACGCGCTGTTCCTTGAGGTAGAGCAGTTCGACGTCGAGGCGGGGGTCGAGGGCGGGCACGGGCAGGGAGACGGCCAGTTCGACGGCCCCCTGCTCGTCGAGGAGGAAGTCGAGGCCCATGCGGAGGCCGGGCTCGAGGGGGAAGCCCCAGAAGGCGATGCCGCGGTTGTTGGTGGCGGGGCTGGGGGCCATGGTGAACTGGGACGGCACGGGGATGCCCTCGTCCTGCTCCACGTCCTGCTTGGCGCTGAACCAGCCGTGCACGCCGGAGAACAGGACGTCGAAGGGGGGTTGGACCTCCTGGCGGAGGCTGTGGAACCAGACCGTGTCGTGGTGGCCGGCGGGTTGGGGCACCCCGGCCCAGTAGATGCCCAGGGGCGTGGCGGCGAAGTGGTCGTCGCCGCTGCGGAACTCGGCGTCGAACAGCTTCAGCAGGCCGTGGTCGTGGACGAAGGGGATGGTGACGAGGATGGTGGCGTTGACGCTCTGGCCGGGGCCGACGGTGAGGGCGTCGCTGAAGGCGACCTGCCACGCGGAGTCGGTGCCGCTCGTGGAGACGAGCACGTCCAGCTCCTCGGTGGCCGTGTTGGTCAGGCGCGTGGTGAAGGTGAGGGTGGTGGCCTCGCCGTTGGTCCAGCGCACGGGGTCGTCGCTGGTGGCCACCAGGCCGCCGCGCTGGGTGACCTTGCCCGTGGTCATGGTGTAGGGGGCGCCGACGCCGTCGTCGGGGGCGGCGCCGTGGAGGCGGGGCAGGCCGACGCGGGGGCCGTCGCCGCTGCCGTCCAGGGAGAGGGGGAAGCTGAAGAAGCCGAGGCTGGAGGCGGTGGCGTGGAAGCCCGTCAGGGTGGCGTCGCGGCCGAGGGGGGCCTGGTTCTGGTCCACGATGGCGGTGCGGGGCACGGTGGCGAGGACGACCTCCTCGCTGAACTCCAGGACGGACTCGGCGTCGGCGATGTTCTGGTACCGGTCGGGGCCGACCTCCTTCTGGAGCCACGCCTGCGTGGTGTCGCGGCCCAGGGCGTCGTTGACGGGGTTGCCGAGGGCGGTGACGACGAAGACGCGGTAGCCCTGCTCGTTGTAGCGGAAGTCCAGGGTGTAGTCGGGGTCCATGAAGGGGGCGCCCTGGCTGTTCTCGGTCAGGTCGTCGACCTGGAGGTAGAACGTCACGGCATCCTCGGTCTCGCTCCAGACACCGCCGCCGACGAGGTCGAGGTTGCTGGCGCCGACGGGGGCGGCCTGGGAGACGGCGCCGTCGGCGG
>JANQNI010000329.1 GCA_028289805.1 Thermoplasmatota archaeon
CCGACAACTGCGTCTGGGCGTCCTTCAGGAGCCGCCGCAGCTTGCTCTCCGTCTCCTCCTGCGTGTGCCGCGTCGCCTGCAACAGCATCGTGCGGTCACGGCCGAACAGCTCCATCATGCCCCGCAGGGTGAACAGGGCGCCGATGATGGCCGCCGCCATCACGAGGGCGGTGCCGCCCACGCCGAAGGCCCACCGGTCGAACTCCAGGATGCCCGGGCTGCGAGCACCGAAGAGCACCAACACCACCACGAACGCGATGCCGACCAGGGCGCTGATGCCTAGAATCGTGTACCACTTCCGGTACAGCGCCGCCCGTTGACGCTGGTACTCTGCCTCGTCCACGTGCAGGACGGGGTCCGACTCTTGGAACTCGACGGGCTTGGACGCGGACGGCGGCGACATGGGGCGACGCTTGGGTGCCCCTGGTTTGAAGCAGTGTGGGAGGAGGACTCGGGGAGGAAGGGAAGAGTGGGCCCGTGCAGGACCGGGTACTCCGGGCGCCCGGACCCCCTCCGATGCCGGGGTTCCGGGGATGGCCGGGGCCCTCCGCCGCTTCGGCCTACGACTCGACGCCCGCGAAGTGGAGGATGTGCTGGTACGTCTCCTCGATGCTCTGGTGGGCCGTGTTGAGGATGACGCAGCGGGCGCGGCGGGCCTCCTCGCGGAAGAACGCTTCCTGCCGGGGGTGGTCGGGGGCCAGCAGGTACGGGTTGTACCAGGGCTCGCTCTTGTAGGTGCCCCACAGTTCGCGGGGGCCGGCGCCGGGGCGAATGAGGGTCTTGCCCTCCTTGAGGACCTCGATGAGGCCGTCCTCGTCCAGTTCGACGACGCTGGGAGCGTCCTCGTCGCGGCGCAGGAGCACGATGAGGTCGATGGGCGTGGTGTCCTTGACCTTCGCGGGGCCCATCATCCAGTCGCGGGGCAGCAGGGCGCGGCTGTTGCCGAAGCCCCAGTAGCAGTAGTCGTAGCCCTGCTCGAACATGCAGTTGCCCTCCAGGCAACTGGGGTTCTCGCAGTCGCCGCGGGTGTTGACGACGTTCTCGACGCGGCAGCGGTCGAAGACCGGCACGAGCCAGGGCTCGTTCTCGGCGTTCTCGGTGCGCACGTACAGGCTGACCTCGGGCTGGTAGACCTCCAGCTTGTCGTCGGCGGCGATGCCGTGGGGGTGGCCGATGTAGACCCAGTCGTCGCCGATGACCATGCCCTTGGGGTGCTGCATCAGGCGGTTGACCTGGGTGGTCTTGCCGGTGCCGGTGGGGGCGATGAGGACGATGCCCTTGCCGGCGACCTCGGCGGCGGCGCCGTGGATGGAGTGGGTGTTGAACTTGCGCTCCAGGATGACGGCGGCGAGGCCGAGGGCCCAGCTCTTGCACTGGCCGTAGTACTCGGTGTTGACGAACAGCGCCGTGTCGGTCTCGGGGCAGTAGTAGGCGTGGGTGTCCTCGCCCTCGACGCCGCTGACGGAGTAGATGGTGCCGTGGGGGCGCACGTGGCCGCTGGCGGGGTGCCAGTTCTCGCACCAGAAGTCGTACTGGTGGCGGCTGTTGGTGATGAGCTCGACGAGGATGCCGTCGATGTTGGCGATGCGGCGGAACGTCTCGCTGAAGTGCAGGTTCGGCAGGACCGCGTCCAGCTTGGCCTGCATCGCATCCGCGCTCATGTCCTTGGTGCTGTCCACGCGGCCCTGGCTGGCCGTGTGGAAGTTGTCCAGGTTCGGGTTGCCCTTCTTCTCGGTCAAGGTGACGGTCCCGCTCATGATGCCCGCGTCCGCGCGACGCGGGGTTCGGGAAAAGGGTTCGGGTGGCCCGTTCCTGGGAACAGGCGCCGGTCCGCGTCCCGCAGCAGGCTCAGAACCCTTCCGGCACCAGGGGGTCCTTCCACCCGATGCTGTTCTGGAGCCACGCGAAGTTCTGGCCGTCGAGGCCCATGTGGACGAGGGTGAAGACGATGGCCGTGACGGCGAGCCAGAAGTGGGTCCAGCGCCAGGTGGCGTAGTTCCAGCGGCGGATCATCGGCACCTGCACGGCGCCGGTGACGCCGAGGCCAAGCATGGCGAGGATGGCGGGGCTGCCCCACAGGACGCCGACGAGCCAATGGTAGCCG